>NZ_JBQEOE010000082.1:0-8704 GCF_052045105.1 Lysobacter sp. 22409
GGACATCCCTGTCCCGATGAAAAACGGCCCGCATCCATGCGGGCCGCCCTCCGGGTCTTCTATAGCCTTCGCTAGTGCGAGGCGACGCACAGCAACAGCAAAAGCCACGGCCACGGCCACGGCCACGGCCACGGCAAAATCTTCACGGCAACTACAACGGCAACGGTGGTGGTTGCCCGCGCTGCGGCCGCCCTCGCCTCAAGCCGGCGCCGCACCCGCCAGCGAACGCAGGGTGATGCCGACGATGTAGGCCAGGCCCGTGCCGGTCGCGTAGCCCAGGGTGCCCAACAGAGCGCCCACCGGTGCCAGCGAGGGATGGAAGGCCGAGGCTACGACCGGTGCCGAAGCCGGGCCGCCGATGTTGCTTTGCGAGCCGATCGCGAAATAGAAGAACGGCACGCGCAACAGGCGCCCGACCGTCCACAGCAGCACGATGTGGATCGAGATCCAGATCAGGCCCAGCGCGAACAACCAGGGCCGGTCGAGCAGCGCCAGAATGTCCATCTGCAGGCCGATGCAGGCGATCAGGAAATACAGCAGCAGGCTGCCGATCTTCGAGGCGCCCGCGCCTTCCAGCGTGCGCGCGCGGGTGAAACTCAGCGCCAGGCCGGCGAAGGTGGAAATCGCCACGACCCAGAAGAAGGGCTCGTGCAGGCTGACCGTCTTGGCCCAGGACACGTTGGCCGCGAACCAGCCCGACAGCGGCGTCGCGATGGCGTGCGCGAGCCCGACCACGCCGAAGGCGATGCCGATGATCATCGCCAGGTCGCTGAGGCTGGCGACGCGTTGGTGCTGGGCCTGGAACTGTTCGATGCGCTGCTTGAGCTCCTCGATGCCGCGGGTGTCGGCGCCGCTGCGCGCATCGATGGCCTGGGCGCGGCTGGCCAGGAAGATCAGCACCGCCATCCAGACATAGCCGACGCCGACGTCGACCACCGCGAACTGGCCGAAGGTGGTCGCGTCGACCTGGAAGATCTCCTTCATCGCCAGCATGTTGGCGCCGCCGCCGATCCAACTGCCGGCCAGCGCTGCCATGCCGCCCCAGGTATCGCCGGCCACGGTTTCCGGATGCACCGCGCGCATCAGCAGGAAAGCCGCGATCGCGCCGATCATCACGCTGAGCGACGAGACCGCATACATCACCAGCAACTTCGGCCCGAGCTTCAACACGCCCTTGAGGTCGATGGTCAAGGTCAGCAGCACCAACGCCGCCGGCAGCAGCACCCGGCTGGCGACCGGGTTATAGAGCTTGGTATTCGCGCCGTCGACCAGGCCGATGGTGTTGTAGATCCCGGGAATGAAGTAACACAGCAGCAGGGCCGGCACGTAGGTGTAGAACTTCTTCCACAGCCCGGTCTCGCGCGAAGACGTCCAGAACACCAGCCCGAGCGTCGCCGCAATCAGGCCGAGGACGACGATGTCGTTGCTGATGAGCGCCGTGCGGGCGGTTTCTGGCATGCCGGTGTTCCCCAGGGATGAGCGAGCGGTAAAGCGTCCTCGCTTTTACTTCGGATGCGGGGTTGGAGCAAGGGCCGTCGGTGCCGAATGGCAGCGGGCTTGCTCGTAGAGAGGGAGCGCGGTCGTCACCTCCCATCTGGAAGAACCGCCATTCAGGAGAACGACGCAGCGCTGCGATAAAGAAGCCCGGGCGGCGAATCGGCGGGGCGGGATTCGTCTTGGGTGTCGGAACGGCAAATCCCCCCTGCCCCCCTTTTTCAAAGGGGGGAACAGCTAAGGCAAAGTAGCTGTTGTTGCTGGGCTGCTGTTGCTGTTGCGGTTGCCGTTGTCGGGGCTGCGACCACTGCCATTGCTACGACCGCGACCGCATCATCGCCAAGCCCCGAGTTGCAGGCGACGATAACGTCGCCCCCTTTGACAAAGGGGGCTGCGCGTTGCGTTGTTCGATGTCGATTCGACGATCGGCGCGTGGGGGATTTGCTTTGCCCTAAGAGCGAAGAGCAAATCCCCTTGCCCTTTTTTCAAAGGGGCACTGATGCCTAGGCATTCGGAGCGGCGTTTACTCGCCGATGTGCTGCTTCAGCCAGCCGTTGACGGTGTCGTGCCACTGCACGCTGTTCTGCGGCTTGAGCACCCAGTGGTTTTCGTTCGGGAAGTACAGGAACTTCGACTCGATGCCCTGGCGCTGCAGCGCGGTGAACACACCGATGCCCTGCTCGACCGGGATGCGGTAGTCGAGCTGGCCGTGGATCACCAGCATCGGCACCTTCCAGTCCTTGACGTGGTTGACCGGGTTGAACTTCTCGTAGTTCTTCGGTACGTCGTACGGCGTGCCGCCCTGCTCCCACTCGGTGAACCACAGCTCTTCGGTCGCGTAACCCATCATGCGCTGGTCGAACACGCCGTCGTGGCTGACCAGGCACTTCCACGGCTGCTGCCAGTTGCCGGCGATCCAGTTGACCATGAAGCCGCCGTACGAGGCGCCGAGCGCGCAAGCCTTGTCGCCGTTGAGGAAGCCGTATTTCTTTTGCGCCGCCGCCCAACCCTTCTGCAGGTCTTCGAGCGGGCGGTCGCCCCAATGCTCGCTGATCGCATCGGTGAAGGCCTGGCCGTAACCGGTGGAACCATGGAAATCGATCATCACCACCGCATAACCCTGGCCCGCATAGGTCTGCGGGTTCCAGCGATAGCTCCAACCGTCGCCGAAGCTGCCCTGCGGGCCGCCGTGGATCAGGAACGCGACCGGATACTTCTGGCCCTCCTGGTAGTTCCACGGCTTGACCACATAGCCGTGCACGGTGTCGCCGTTCCAGCCCTTGAAGTCGAACTGCTCGTACTCGCCGAAACGCACGCCCGGCAGGCGTTGGCTGGCGCTTGGGGTGATCGCGCGCTCGGGTGCGCCGTCGAGACCGCCGACGAAAATCTGATCGCCGCTCTTGAGGCTGTTGCGGGTGAAGGCGAAGGTCTTGCCGGCCAGCTGCGGCGAGCCGAGGCTGCCGTCGCCGATCAAACGGGTCGGCTTGCCGCTGGCGATGTCGACGCCGAACAGGGGCAACTGGCCGACGTCCTGGGCCAAGGTATAAATCGTCTTGCCGTCGGCCGACAGCACGATGTTCTCGGCCGAACGGTCCCAGTCCGGCGCGATCTCGCGCGCTTTGCCGCTGGCCAGGTCGAGCGCGAACAGGCCGAAGCGGTCGGCCTCGAAGCCCGGACGCTTCATCGCACGGTAATAGAGCGTCTTGCCGTCGGCGGCGAACACAGCGCCCGTGTCCCAGGCGGGGTTGGACGCGGTCAGGTTCTTGGCCGCGCCGCTGCCGTCGGCGGCGACGAGGTAAAGATCGAAATTGGTCGACCACGGTTCCTTGGCGTCGGCCTTGCGCGCGCTGAACACCAGCGACCGACCGTCGGGCGACCAGGTGTATTCGCTGCTGTCGCCGAACGGACGCGAGGGCACGTCGCCGATCACGTCGGCGCCGACCAGCTTGGCGGTGGCGACGGTCTTGCCGGCGGCCGGCAGCTCGGTCACGAACAGACGGTTGAGGCGGCCATCGTTCCAGGCGTCCCAGTGGCGGATGAACATGCGGTCGAAGACCATGCCGCTGGCCTTGTTCTTCTCGGCCGCGTCGAGCTTCTTCTTGGTGCAGGCCAGGTCGGCCGCGCACTCGGCATAGGTTTCGGCGTTGAACGCCACGCGCTTGCCGTCGGGCGAGATCTGGTAATCGCCGACGTCGCCGTCGAACGCGGTCAGCTGCTTGGGCGCGCCGCGGCCGGCCCAGTCGATCGAATACAGCTGGTTGCTGCCGCTCTTGGCGCTGAGGAAATACACCAGCTTGCCGTCCGGCGAAAACGACGGCGAGTTGACGTTCCAGCCTTCCGGGGTCAGCCGCTTCGGCGGCGCCGCATCGCGCGCGAACAGGTCTTCGATCCACAACGAGGTCGAGGACTTGTTGGCGGCGAAGTCGACGCTGCGCTGGGCGAACACCAACAGACGGCCGTCGGCCGACAAGGTCGGCGAGGACACGCGGTCCATCGTCGCCAGATCGCGGACTTCCAGGCCGCGCGGCAGCGGCGGCGTGAGCGAGAAAGCCGGCGCGGATGCGCAGGCCAGCAGCAGGGCCATCGGCAGGAGTGCGTGGCGTGGCGTCATGGCGAAACCTCTTGCGTTATCGGATCGGCCGATCGAGCGGATGCGCAGCGATCGGCGAGGGATTGAAGACGAACGGCCCGGCTGAGCGCCGGGCCGTCGAATCGGATCAAGCTTGCGGCACCGGCGCGTTGCGGCTGCTGCGGTAGAACAGCCACACCACCACCGCCAGCACCAGCAGGCCGATGCCGGCGCCGAAGTGGAAGCGTTCCGGCAGGGCCAGCACGTCGGCGCGCTTGCTGATCACGATCGGGAACGCGATGGCGATGCCCATCAGCGCTTCGCCGGTGATCAGGCCGGCGGCGAACAAGGTGCCGGGACGGTGCACGCGGTCGACCTCGGCTTCGTCGCTGTTCGCGGTCAGGCCGCGGCGACGGCCGACGATGTGCGAGAGCAGGCCGCCGAGGAAGATCGGCACCATCAGTTCCAGCGGCAGGTAGATGCCGATCGCCGCGGCCAACACCGGCACGCGGAACTTCGCCTTGCGCGACTTCAGCCATTCGTCGAAGGCGATGATGAGCGCGCCGATGGCGGCACCGATGCCGATCATCGTCCACGGCAGTTCGCCGCCGAACATGCCCTTGGCGACCGAAGCCATCAAGGTCGCCTGCGGCGCGGCGAGCGAGTTGGGATGCTCCGCGGTCGGCGCGCCGATACCGTAGGCGGCGGCGAGCAGGTTCAGCACCGGCGCCATGATCAGCGCGCACGAGAACGTGCCGATGCCGAGCATCAACTGCTGTTTCCACGGAGTCGCGCCGACGATGTAGCCGGCCTTGAGGTCCTGCAGGTTGTCGCCGCCGACCGCCGCGGCGCAGCACACCACCGCGCCGATCATGATCGCGGCGACGGCGCCGATCGGCGAGTCGCGGCCGAGCATCAGCACCAGCACCGTCGAAGCGAACAGGATGGTCGAGATGGTGATGCCCGACACCGGGTTGTTGGACGAGCCGATCAGGCCGGCCAGGTAGGCCGATACCGATACGAACAAAAAGCCGGCGACGATCATGATGATGGTCATCGGCACGCTGACGAACCAGTTGCCGACGATGGCCTGGTACAACAGCAACAGCGGCATCACGAACGCGACCAGGGCGATCAGCATCCACTTCATCGGCAGGTCGCGATCGGTCTCGGCGACCACGCCGCCGCTGCCCTTGCGCGCCGCGGCCAGGCCGCTCTTGACGCCCGACATCAGCGACTTGCGCAGCGAGAACAAAGTCCAGACGCCGCCGATCAGCATGGTGCCGACGCCGAGGTAACGCACCTTGGCCGACCAGATGGCGCGGCCGATCTGCTCGGCGCTGCCGTCGGCGATGCGCGCGGCCAGTTCCGGGTCGGAGCCGAGGAAGAACATGTGGTAGATCGGAATCGCGAACTGCCACGACAGGATGCTGCCGGACACCACCACGATGCCGACGTTGAGGCCGACGATGTAGCCCACGCCGAGCAGCGCCGGCGACAGGTTGGTGCCCATGAAGCCCAGGTACTTGCCCATCCAGCCGGAGACGATGGCGTTGTCCGGGATCAGGCGCATGCCGCTCTCGGCGGCGACCTTGACCAGCGCGCCGATGCCGCCGGCCAGGGCGAGAATCTTCAGGCCCGGGCCCGGGTTCTCGCCGGCCTTGAGCACTTCGGCCGCGGCCTTGCCTTCCGGGAACGGCAGCGGGTCTTCGACGATCATCGAGCGGCGCAGCGGCACCGAGAACAGCACGCCGAGCAGGCCGCCGAGGCCGGCGATCGCCAGCACCCAGGAATAACGGAAGTCCTGCCAGTAGCCCAGGATCACCAGCGCCGGGATCGTGAAGATCACGCCGGCGGCGATCGAGGAACCGGCCGAGGCGCCGGTCTGGACGATGTTGTTCTCCAGGATCGTGCCGCCGCCGAGCAGGCGCAGCACGCCCATCGAGATGACGGCGGCCGGGATCGCGGTGGCGATGGTCAGGCCGGCGAACAGGCCCAGGTAGGCATTGGCTGCTGCCAGGATCACCGCCAGGAAGACGGATAGCAGGACGGCTCGGAAAGTTAATTGGGGCGTAGCGGACGAGGCCATCGGCGTCTCCATCGCGGGTGATCGTTCAAGTGCGGCAGCGTATGTGCGGAGCCGGCCGGCAAGGACCGGGCGCCACGCAATCCGCCGATGATCGCATCCGCCGCCGGCCCCTGTAAAAGTGCAGTGCGGCAAAAAGCGGGATTGGGCAAAAAGCCGCGACCGAGGGCGGCGAGGGCGGAATTCCCCGGGTTTCTGCGGGAAAGGGGTTGGATGGTCGGGACAAGGACTCGCTGGTGGCCGCGAACAGGAGCGAGCGGCCCTCACCACTGCCCTCACCCCAGCCCTCTCAGCCTTGCACTGCCTGCGGTCGCCGCAAGCGGGAGAGGGAGCGCAAGCAGGAGCGTGAGAGCGACCGTTAGGTGGGCGAGTGCAGGGACTCGAAACAGACCGCATCGAAGGCTGTCCCTTCTCCCGTTCACGGGAGAAGGTGGCCCGCAGGGCCGGATGAGGGCAGCGGCCCCATCGAATCTCTTTCCCGCGCCGCCTCCCCTTCACGCCCCGCCCCGGGGCCTCGACCGCCTGCCCCGCCCTATACTCCCGCCTCCCGGCCCGCTCCTGGTCCGAAGGGAATCCGCTCGTGCCCGCAAGCAGTATTTCGAACCCGGCGCCGGTCGCACCGCGCAACGACGACTTCCTCGGCCATCCCAAGGGCCTGTACGTCTGCTTCTTCACCGAAATGTGGGAGCGCTTCTCGTTTTACGGAATGAAGGCGCTGCTGTTGCTGTATCTGCTGAAGTACCACCTGTTCGGCGACGACGCCGGCTACGACCTGATCGGCGCCTACGGCGGGCTGGTGTACGCGGTGCCGGTGATCGGCGGCCTGCTCGCCGACCGCTACCTCGGCATGCGCAAGGCGGTCGTGCTCGGCGGCGTGTTGCTGGTGCTCGGCCACCTGGGCATGGCCTACGAGGGTCACGCCGCCAAGATGGTGAACGGCGTGGCGGTGCGCGACGAGACCGCCTTGCAGGTGTTCTATTTGTCGCTCGCGCTGATCATCAGCGGCGTCGGTTTTCTCAAACCGAACATCTCGACCATCGTCGGCAAGCTCTACGAGCTCAACGACCCGCGCCGCGATTCGGGCTTCACCCTGTTCTATGCCGGCATCAACGTCGGCGCGCTGTTCTCGGCGCTGATCTGCGCCTTCCTCGGCGAGACCTACGGCTGGAAATACGGCTTCGGCGCCGCCGGCGTCGGCATGGTCGCCGGGCTGTTGATGTTCCTGTGGGGCCAGCGCTATCTGCGCGGCCATGCCGAACCCGGCGACGCGTCGCGCCTGCGCGAGCGCGTCGGCCCGTTCTCGCGCGAAGTGTGGATCTATCTCGGCACCGCCCTGGGCGTGCTGGTGATGTGGGGCACGATCCAGGTCGCCTCGAAGATCACCCTGAGCCTCGGCAGCCTCAGCTTCACCGCGGCGCTGGCGATCATGCTGGCGACCCTACTGGTGTTCCTGGTCTGGTTCTTCGGCTTCATCGCCCGCCAGTGCAGCGCGGTCGAGCGCCAACAGATGCTGGCCCTGGTGGTGCTGATCTTCGCGGTGCTGATCTTCTTCACCCTGTACGAGCAGACCTACGGATCCTGGGTGACCTTCAACGACCGCCTGATGACCAAGGACATGTTCGGCCTCGCCGTCGGCGGGTACGCACCGACCCTGCCCTGGTCGGCGTTCTCGATGGCGCTCAGCCCGCCGCTGATGGTCGCGGCGCTGATGGCCAGCGACCGTGGCCGCGACGGACTGGCCAAGCTCCTGGTCGGCCTGCTCGCGCTCGGCCTGGCGCTGGCGACCGCACACGACGTGGTGCTGGTGCCGCAGACCGCCGGCTCGCTGACCTATCTCGGCGCCTTCTTCATCGTGGTGCTGGCGCCGCTGTTCTCGTGGCTGTGGCCGTGGCTGGCGCGGCGCGGGCGCAACCCCAGCAAGCCGGTGACGATGTCGCTCGGTCTGATCTTCGCCGGCCTGTCGTTCCTGCCGTTGATGGCCGCGGCGAAAGTGTCGGGCAGCGGCGAGATGGCCAGCGTGTGGTATCTGGTCGCCGCGTATTTCATCCTCGAAGTCGGCGAGATGTGCCTGTCGCCGATCGGCCTGTCGGCAGTGACCCAGCTCTCGGTGGCGCGCGTGGTCGGGCTGATGATGGGCGCGTTCTGGTTGGCCACCGCGTTCTCGGAAGTGCTGGCCGCGCAGTTCGCCAAGATCGCCTCGGTCGAGATCCCGGAAGGCGGCGCGATCGACATGGCCTCGGCTTCGGCCAACTACGCCGAACTGTTCTCGATGCTGATGTGGCTCGGCATCGGCTCGGGCGTGCTGTTCCTGCTGCTGTCGCCGCTGTTGCGGCGCTGGATGCACGGGGTGAAGTGAGGCGGGCAGGAGCTGGGTAACGAGGAGTGAGGTTTTAGGAGTGAGGTTTTAGGAGTGAGGTTTGAGGAGTGAGAAGGGAGGAGTGAGAAGCGAGTTGCAACGCTTACTCGTTACTACCTGCTGGCGACTGGCGCGAAAAGCGAGCAGGACAGCGGCGACGGCCCTTGCTCACTCCTCACTTCTCCCCACTCACTTCTCG
>NZ_JBQEOE010000083.1:0-8643 GCF_052045105.1 Lysobacter sp. 22409
AGCTCTGCTCTTGCTTGTGGCTTCTCGATCAGCAAGATCAAGATCAAACGCTAAGAGCTTCCGCCACTAAAGCGGCGGGTTACTTTCTTTTGTCAGAAGCAACAAAAGAAAGGTAACCAAAGAAAAATGCTTTTCTTTGAATCAAGGGCCCGCACGGGCGATGCATCCGCGGGGCTTTTTCATACGGGACATCCCTGTCCCGATGAAAAACGGCCCGCATCCCTGCGGGCCGCCCTCCGGGTCTTCGTTTGCCTTCGTTAGTGCCAAGCTGCGCACAGCAACAGCAACAGCAACATCAAAGACAATCGCGATGGCGATGGCGATGGCAAGGACAAAGCCAACGGCCGTGGGCCCTCGCCCACCGCCTACAAGCGTTGGCGGTTGTCCGCCGACACCCGGTCGATCAACTTGTTGTAAGGATCGAACCCCACCTCATACGGCGCCTCGCCGACCACCACCTTGATCGTCGATTCCCCCTCGGTGATCCGGCGACGCTCCAGCAGCAGCGGTTTCTCGTCGGCTTCCTCGCCCGAGGGCCCGCGCGCGAATACGCCGATCTCGATCCAGTCGTCGAGCCGGGCCGGGCTTTCCTTGCCCTTGCCGTCGACATAGACCTTGCCGGCGTGCAATTGCATGGTCACTTCGTACTTGCCGTCGGCGCGCTTGTTCGTGCTCGCGCTCACCACGCGGTTGTCGTAGAAGGTGATCTTCTCGAACAGGTCGGTGATCAGCGCCTGCTGCTCGGGCTTGGCTTCGGCGCGCAGATAGTCCAGCAATTCCGCCGAAGTGGTGTACGGCGGTTGCTGGAAGCCCTTGTCCTGCAGGAAACGTTTCAGGGCGCGGTTGACCGCCGCCTCGCCCAGGTCTTCGCGCAGGCGGTAGAACACCAGCGAGCCCTTGCGGTAGTGCACATAGGGCTGGTTCTCGACCCGGTACAAGGGCAGTTCCTCGACCCGCTCGGCGCTGCGCTCGGACAGGTAGTTGTCCAGTTCGTACTTGAGGAAGCGGCGCATCTTGGCGCGGCCGTAAGCCTTCTCCATCACCATCAACGCCGAGTACTGCGACAGCGATTCCGACAGCATGGTCGAACCCTGCAGGTCGGCGCCGATCACCTGGTGCGCCCACCACTGGTGCGCGACTTCGTGCGCGGTCACGTAGAACACGTAGTCGATGGCGCTGGTGTCGCGCAGGTCGGCGATGAAGCCGATCGATTCGGAGAACGGAATCGTGTTGGCGAAGCTCTGGGCGAAACGGGCGTAGCCGGGGAACTCGATGATGCGCACCTGGCGATGCTGGTACGGGGTGAACTGGGCCTGGAAGTAGTCCAGCGATTGTTTGACGCCGTCGATCATGCGGTCGACGTTGTAGGCGTGTTTCGGATCGTAATAGACCTCGACCGGGATGCCGCCGTGTTCGGCGCGCTTGACCTGCCACTTCGCCGACAGATAGGCGTAGAACGGCAGCATCGGCTGGTCCATCGCATAGTCGAAGCAACGGCGTCCGTCGCGGCGGTATTCGCGTTTGAGATAACCCGGGGCCAGCGCGATCTGGTCGGGCGCGGTGCAGACCGTGGTCTTGAAGTCGATCCAGTCGGCATCGCCGCCGATGTAGTGGTTGCCGCGCGCCGCCTTATCTTCGAGCTTGGCCATGCGCTGCACCTCGGCGACGCCGCGCTTGCGACGCTCGTTGCGGTCGGCGAGCTGGCGGTTCTCGTTGTAGCCGAAGTGCGGGAAGGCCGCGGAGTTGAAGAAGCTGCCGTTGGCGACGATGGCCTTGTTGTCGGGCTCGTTGCCGAAACCCCGCTGCGCAAACGACTGGGCGAAACGCAGTTCGCGCTGTTCGCCGGGCTGCATCGGCCGGTCGAGCTTGTAGATGCGATAACCCAGGCGCTCGTCGTCGTGGCTCAGCTTGGCGCCGCCGAACTCCAGGGCGGCGATGCGCTGCTCGGGATCGACGGTGATGTGGAACTCGCTGATCGGCTGCGCATGCGGGTTGGCGATGCGGTAGCGGCCCTTGCTGGACACGCTCAAGGTTTCCGGATGCAGGTCGACGTCGACCTCGACGGCAAGGATGCGCGGCTGGGCCAGGCCCTTGTACTTGCGGTACTCCTTCTCGTAGCGCACCTGCTCGTCCATCGCCACGTCCGAGGGGACGTATCGGTTGAGCAGGTTGGTGTTCCAGAAGATGAAGCTGCCGGCGCCGACCCAGGCCAGGGCGAACCCGGCCAGGACGAGGCCGGGCGCGCCGCGCAGGCGGTTGCGCGCCAGGGCGAGGCGATCGCGCAGGCTCGGCGACACGCCGCGCACCCAGAACGCCGCGGCGAGGGTCAGCAAGGCTGCGACGAACAAGCCCCAGTACGCCTGGAACCACAGGCGTGCGCCGAGGAACTGGCCGTAACCGTTCATGTCCGAATACGGCGCTTCGGAGGCGCGGCTGAAGTTGTACAGGTTGTGCTCGAAGTGCAGCAGACCGAAGACGGACTGCAGCACCACGACCAGGATCAGCGCGCCGTAGCCGATGAACTTGTTGTTGGTCAGGACCTGCAGCACCAGGGCCAGGCCGCCCATCAGCACGAAGGGAACCGAATCGAGCAACAAGGCCTTGGCGTACAGCAGCGGTTCGAGCTCGCGATAGCCCTTGGCGAGCTGGTAGCCGATCGCGCCGAGGCTGCCGATGCCCTGGAAGATCAGCACCACCAACACCAGGGTCGCGGCCTTGCTCAACAGCGGCACCCAGTTCGGCACCGGCATGGCATCGGTGACTTCGGCCAGCTTGACCCCGCGTTCCTTGAACACCAGGTCGCCGGCGTAGAACATCACGATGAACACGACCATGAAGCCGAAGGTATCCTGCAGCGCGCCGATCATCACCGAGGTGGTCGGATAGGTTTCGGTGCCGAACAGGCTGCGCATGGCGCCGGCGCTGCCGAGCAGGTTGGCGACCGCGAACGCCAGCATGATCAGGAACGGCACGCTCTTGAGCACGCCGACGGTGTCGAAGCGCAAAGCATGCAGGAACTGGGCGACGGCGGTGCCGGTACCGAAGGCGGGCTGCACCCGCGGCGCGACCACGGTCGACGGCGTCGTCGCCACCGGTGCGGAGCGCTTTTTGCGCCGGAACCAGCCCTTGCCGGTGGCGGTGCGCTGCGGTTTGAACAGAGCGAAGGCGGTCGCCGCCAGCGCCAGGCCGATGCTGCTCCAGACCAGTCGATTGGCCAGCAGGAAACGGTCGAGGCTCGGGATCGCGGTATTGAGTTCAGCCGAAGACCAGTAACGCAGGGTACGCCGCAACGCGGTGATCCCGAACGGATCCATCATCACCGCCAGCCACTCGTTGTCGAGGTCGGTGGCCAGGCCCCGGCCGAGGCGGTACAGGATGAAGAAAGCGATCACCCCGAGGTAGACCACCAGCAAGTTGCGCGCAGTCACCGCGAGCAAGGCCAGCAGCGCGCCGATGAACAACAGATTCGGCAGCACCACCACGCACAGGCCCCACAGATACGGCATCAGCGAGAACGGCCCGAGCCGCTCCGGGTCTATCCATGGCATCAGCGGCGCGATCATTAGGCCGGCGACGACCATCGCGAACACCAGCAGGCAGGCGACCAGGGCGGCGGAGAAACGGCCGATCAGGAAGTCGCGCTTGCGCATCGGGCTGGAGAAAAACAGGTCGGCGGTGCCGAGCTCGAAATCGCGCAGCAGCGCGCCGGCGATGAAGCTGGCGATGGCGAACAGGCCGAGCAGGCTGAAATAGCTCAGCGCCATGATCACGGTGGACGGCGCATTGCGGTTGACGTTGCCGATGGCACCGCCGATCTGCACCGCGTCGGAGCTGGTCATCGCGAAGGCGAGCAGCCCGAACAGCAGGGAAATAAGCCACAACAGCGGCGCGCGCAGCTGTTGGCGCAACTCGAAACGGAAGAATTCGGCGATCATCATGGCGCCCCGCTCAAGCCGCGACGCGCGCGTGCTGGCGCAGGCGCTGGAAATACACGTCTTCCAGGTCCGGTGCGACAGGCTCGAAGCCCTCCTCCGGGCGGTCCTTGCTGAACACGTGGATCACCGGCTGGCCGGCGACCAGGCGCGTCGACAACACGGTGTAGCGCGTTTCGTAGCTGGCCAACGTGGCCTTGGTGACCTGCTTGCGCCACACCTGGTTGGCCACGGCGGCGATCGCCGCGTTCGGCTCGCCGGTCAGCAAGACCTTGCCCTTGTTGACGATCGCCATGGTCGGGCAGAGGTCGGTCACGTCCTCGACGATGTGGGTCGACAGGATCACCGCGACGTTCTCGCCGATCTCGGCCAACAGATTAAGGAAACGATTGCGTTCCTCGGGGTCGAGGCCGGCGGTCGGCTCGTCGACGATCACCAGGCGCGGGTCGCCGAGCAGGGCCTGGGCGATGCCGAAGCGCTGGCGCATGCCGCCGGAAAAGGTGCCGAGCTTCTGCTTGCGTGCGTTCCACAGGTTGACCTGATGCAGCAGGCCGTCGACCACCTCACGCCGTTGTTTGCGCTGGGTCAGGCCCTTGAGTACGGCGAAGTGTTCGAGCAGGTCCTCGGCGCTGACCTTCGGATAGACGCCGAAGTCCTGCGGCAGATAGCCCAATTGCCGCCGCACCGTGTCCTTGTCGCGCAACACGTCGATCGGGCGGCCGTCGGCACCCTCGAGCGTGGCGCTGCCGGCGTCGGCCTCCTGCAGGGTCGCCAGGGTGCGCATCAGCGAGGACTTGCCGGCGCCGTTCGGGCCGAGCAGGCCGAACATGCCGCGCGGGATATCCAGCGAGATGCCGTCCAGCGCACGCACGCCGTTGGCATAGGTCTTGGTGAGGTCGCGAATGGTGAGCATCGATGGGTCCCGTGCGGAGGAAGGACGGCGCGGCGCGGATCGCCGGGCGTGTCCTGACAGGATCGATGCTAGCGGCCGCGGCGCTTACACCCATGGGCGTTTCGTCGTCATGACCGATGGCAGGGGCGGCGAACTGTGGCGCGGCCCGCGGGCGCGCCGGCCTAGCGGGACTGCAGGCGATAGTCGCGCGGCGCCAGGCCGTAGCGCTTCTTGAACGCCATCGACAGATGGCTGTGGCTGGCGAAACCGGTCTCCAACGCGATGGTGGCGATGTCCTCGTCGCTGTCGCGCAGGCGCAGGCAGACCCGGCGCAGGCGTTCGCCGAGCACGTACTGGATCGGGGTCGCGCCGAAGGCGGCGCGGAACGCGACCAGCAGCCGGTGCACGCTGAGTCCGGCGATCGCCGCGAGTGCGGACAGCCGGATCGGCTGGTCCAACTGCGCCTGAATGTAGTCCTCGATCCGCTGCCGTTGCGCCGGTTGCAGGCGCGGCGCGGTCGCGGCCACTACGGCGGGCCTGCGGCCGTACTCGCGCAACAAATGCAGGCCCAAGGCCTGGCCCAAGGCTTCGCGCAGCATCGCCGCCAGGTCGTCGCCCTGGTCGCAGAGTGCGGCCAGGCGCGCGGCCAGGCCGTGCACGAAGGGATCGCGCTGCTTCATGCGCGCGGCGAGGTCGGCGGCGCCATCGCGGCAGGGACCGAAGCGGGCCGGATCGATCGTGAGCTCGGCGTAGGCGATCTCGCCGCCTAGCGCCTCGCCCTGATAGCGGCGGCCGGCCGGGATCAGCCACAGATCGCCGGCCGCGGGCGGCAGGCGCAAACGCCCGACGCCTTCGATCCGCGTGTCCAGGCGCCGCATCGAACCGTCGAGATGGACGATCAGGGTATGGCGGTCGTGCTGCAGGCGCCATTGCGTCGGCTCGGCGATGCTCTCCGAGGCGAAGGCGAATTCCAGGCCCGGCGCCAGGGTCAGCTCGCGATTGAACGAGAGCCGGCGCACGCCGAGCCAGTCGCGCACCGCGGCCGCGCCCAGCGCGGACTCGCCGCGAGCGGAGGCATCGGCCGCCACGGTCGGCGGAGAAATTGAAAGCGGCTCGGACATCGTGGAAGCGCAACGGACGTGGGGCGAGCTAAACATGATTCCGATCACATTCGCGTCAACGTCCGCGGCGGCCCCCGCCCCGCTCCTTCAGCCCAACGGAGTCCCTCCCCATGCCCGATCGTTCCCTCCACGGCAAGGCCGTCGTCATCGGCGGCGGCGCCAAGAACCTCGGCGGCCTGATCTCGCGCGAGCTCGCCCTGGGCGGCGCCGCCGGCATCGCCGTCCACTACAACAGCGACGCCACCCGCACCGCCGCCGAGGACACCGTCGCCGCCTTGCGCAGCGCCGGCGCCGACGCCTTCGCCCACCAGGGCGACCTGACCCGGCCCGACGAGGTCGAAAAGCTGTTCGACGCGGCCAAGGCGCGCTTCGGCAAGATCGACATCGCCGTCAATACCACCGGCATGGTCATCAAGAAGCCGCTGGTCGAGGTGAGCGAGACCGAGTACGACCGCATGTTCGCGGTCAATTCCAAGGCCGCGTTCTTCTTCATCCAGCAGGCCGGCAAGCAGCTCGCCGACGACGGCAACGTCTGCACCATCGTCAGCTCGCTGCTGGCCGCATACACGCCGTTCTACGCGGTGTACCCGGGCAGCAAGGCGCCGATCGAGCACTTCACCCGCGCCGCCTCCAAGGAGTTCGGCGAACGCGGCATCTCGGTCAACGCGATCGGCCCGGGACCGATGGACACGCCGTTCTTCTACCCGGCCGAGTCCAAGGAATCGGCGGCCTACCACGCCACCGCGGCGGCGCTGAGCAGCCGCACCCAAAGCGGCCTGACCGAGATCCGCGATATCGCCCCGCTGGTGAAATTCCTGGTCACCGACGGCTGGTGGATCACCGGCCAAACCATCTTCGCCAATGGCGGCTACACCACCCGCTGAGCGATGCGGCGACCGCCTGCACGTCGCCTGCACGCGCCGCCGCCAACCATGGGCCGACCACGCCCTGCCGGGCGCCTGCGCGGCGGCGGCGACAGGGGCGCGAACGGCGGCACTCACAAGGGAGACGCGATGCATACGGTGATGGTGATACTCGGCGGTCTGGTCCTGTTGGCGCTGTGCCTGCTGGCCGCGCGCTTGCTCGGCGGCCCGGGCCCCGGGCCGCTGCTGACCGCGTTGAAGCTGTTCCTGCCGCTGTGGTTCATCGGCGCGGCGATCAACCTGTGGATCGGCGTGGCGCGCGCGGGCTACAGCGTCGCCGAGGAGTTGCCGATCTTCCTGGCGGTGTTCGGCGGGCCGGCCGCGGTCGCGCTGTTGCTATGGTGGAGGCTGTCGCGCGGCTAAGCTGCACGGCCGAATCGCAGATGCCGCCATGACTCCCGCCCGCACCACCCTGCTGCGCATCCGCGAAGGCCACGCCAAGGTCGGCTTCAGCGAACTGTTCTTCGACCTGGTGTTCGTGTTCGCGATCACCCAGTTGTCCCACACTCTGCTCGAAAACCTCACCGCGGTCGGCGCGCTGCGCACCGGCCTGCTGTTCCTGGGGGTGTGGTGGCTGTGGATCTTCACCTCCTGGGTCACCAACTGGCTCGACCCGGACAAGGTGCCGGTGCGGCTGATGATTTTCGCCCTGATGTTCGGCGGCCTGCTGCTGTCGTCGTCGCTGCCGCAGGCCTTCGCCGAACGCGGTCTCGCTTACGGCATCGTGTTCGCGGCGATGCAGGTCGGGCGCACCGCGTTCATGCTGTGGGCGCTGCGCGGCGGGCGCAGCCCGGGCAATTTCCGCAATTTCGTGCGTATTTTGATCTGGTTGTCGCTGTCGGCGGTGTTCTGGGTGCTCGGCGGCCTGGCCGAACCGGAGTCGCGGATCGCCTGGTGGCTGGTCGCGGTGGCGATCGAATACCTCGGCCCCCTCGCCTACTTCCGCGTGCCCGGCCTGGGCCGTTCCTCGCTGTCGGACTGGGACGTCGAAGGCGCGCATCTGTCCGAGCGCTGCGGCTTGTTCATCATCATCGCCCTGGGCGAATCCATCCTGATTACCGGCGCCACCTTCGCCAAACTCGAATGGAACCCGACCGCGGTGGCCGCGTTCTGCATCGCCTTCCTCGGCAGCGTGGCGATGTGGTGGATCTATTTCGACACCGGCGCCGAGCGCGCGACCCATCGCATGCTGCAGCAGACCGACCAGACCCGGCAGGCCCGCCAGGCGCGCAACGCCTACACCTACCTGCACCTGCTGATCGTCGGCGGGATCGTGGTGTGCGCGGTCGCCGACGAACTGGTGCTGGTCCATCCCGACCACGCCGACGGCGCCGGCATCGCCGCGATCATCGGCGGACCGGCGCTGTACCTGCTGGGTTGCGCCTTGTTCAAGTGGGTCACCAACACCCGTCGCTTCCCGCCGTTCTCGCATTGCGTCGGCCTGCTGATGCTGGCCGCCTTGGCCTTCGCGAGCGCGCCACTGCATCTGTCGCCGTTGACCCTGGGTGCGGCGACCAGCGCGGTGTTGATGATCGTCGCGGGCTGGGAAACCGTCGCCCTGCGGCGGGAGCCGCGGCCAGCGGCTCCGGCTATGCATTGATCGGGTGCGGCCTGTCGGCGCCTTGGTGCGCGTGATGGGCATGATGGCCGGGCGGAAGAATCCATCCCTTGTAGGAGCGGCGTGAGCCGCGACCACGGGACGCGCAGGACCAACAACGCCAATTACCACACATCGAAGCGGCGTATTTTTGCGCGGGGTAGGAGCGGCGCGAGCC
>NZ_JBQEOE010000084.1:0-8584 GCF_052045105.1 Lysobacter sp. 22409
CGGGACATCCCTGTCCCGATGAAAAACGGCCCGCATCCATGCGGGCCGCCCTCCGGGTCTTCTATTGCCTTCGCGAGGCTTAGACGGCGCACATCAACTGCAACGGCAAGGGCAAGGGCAACAACCGCTTCAACGACAGCAGGCCAACCTACTTCCCGCTCGCCGGAACCCCCATCTCCGCCAACAACCTGGGCGCCGGGAACACGTCCTGCAGCACCCAGCGCAAATAGCGCTGGTCGACCGAGATGGTCCGCGTCAACGCCGGGTCGAACAGCCAGCTCGCGCTCACCGATTCCCAGTTGCTGTCGAAGGCGATGCCCGCCAGCTTGCCCTGCCCGTCCAGCACCGGCGAGCCGGAATTGCCGCCGCTGATGTCGAGGTCGGCGAGGAAATTCACCGGCACCGAACCCAAACGCTTGTCGACGAGATTGGCGCTGAAACGCTTGGCCGCGATCGCGTCGAGCAAGGCCGGCGGGGCGTCGAACGGCGGTTTGCCGCTGCTGCGGGCGGCGATTTCCTCGAGCCGGGTGAACGGCAGTTGCTTGGCGCCGTTGTCCTTGGTGTAGGGCGACACCGTGCCGTAGCTGATACGCAGGGAGCCGTTGGCGTCGGGATAGGCCGGCTGGCCGAGGCCCTTGCGGTAGTCGGCCAGCGCTTTCAGGTACACCGGCCGCACGCTCAAGGTCTCGCCGGCGCGGCTGCGGATTTCCCGCTCCATTTCCAGCATCGTCGGCATCACCGCGACCGCGAACTGGATCGCTCCGTCCTTGCCGGCATCCTTGCTCTTCTCGAAGGTGGCGCGGTCGGCCTTGAGCCAGCTCGCACGCTGCTCGGGGTTGGCCAGGCGCGACTTGCCGATGCGGTCGAGCGCGCGCTTGATCGCTTTTTCGTCGTCGCCTTCCAGCCATTGGTCGAGCGCGGCGACGCGCTGTTCTTTCGGCAGCTTGACGTATTCGTGCAGCCAGTAGTTCTGCAACTGCCGGTCCATGCGCACATCAAAGCGGCGGTCGGCCTGCTTGAGCCGGTTCTCGAACGCGCCCAGGTCGCGTTGGCGGTAGCCGTTCTCGCGCTGCGCATCGGGTTTGTCGCGCTCGATCGCCAGCCGGTACAGCTGGGTCGCGGCGCTGAGGGTGCCGGTCGCGTACAACTGGCCGAGCACCAGGTCGCGGTCGCGTTCGGCGCGCGCCTGCTGGCCGAGTTCGACCAGGCGTGCGTGCGCGGCCAAGGTCGCCTCGCCGCCCGCGCCCTGCTTGCGCAGCCATTCCAGCAAACCGGTTTCTTCGCTGCGCTTGGCCTGGGCCGCGTTGGTGCGGCGGAAGCTTTCGATCTGGCTTTCGTAACTCTTGGCCGCCCCCAGCCAACCGCGCAGGGTGCCGACGTACTTGCTTGCGACTTCGGGGCTCTTGCGGCCTTCGGCTTCGATCAAGGCGGCGAGACGGCGGTAATGCGCGGCGACGGTCGGATAGGTCCAGTCGGCGTTGGCCTCGAAATCGTCGGCCATGGCGTAGCGGTTGGTCATGCCCGGAAAGCCGGCGAGCATGACGAAATCGCCCGCGCCCAGCGGCTTGTCGGCGATCTTGAGCCAGCGCTTGGGTTGGTAGGGCACGTTGTCGATCGCGAACGGCGCCGGCTTGCCGTCCTTGCCGACGTAGGCGCGGTAGAAGGCGAAATCGCCGGTGTGGCGCGGCCACGACCAGTTGTCGGTCTCGCCGCCGAAGTTGCCGATGCTTTCCGGCGGCGCATAGACCAGGCGCAGGTCGCGGATCTCGATGCTGCGCTGCAGTTGATAGCGGTTGCCGCCGGAGAAACTGTAGAGACGGCAACCGTAATCGGCCTGGGTCTCGCACTCGGCGACCAGTTGCTTCTCCAGCGCGTCGAGCGCGGCGATGCGCGCGAGCGGGTCGGCCGCGGCGGTCAGCGCCGCCTGCACCCGCGCGGTGACGTCCTGGACCGAATCGAGCACGAAGATGCGCGCGTTGGCACCGGCCGAAACTTCCTCGTTGTTGGTGCCGGTCTTGAACCCGTCGCGCAGCAGGCTTTTCTGCGGCGTCGAATTGAGCTGCAGCGCGGCGAGCGCGCAATGGTGGTTGGTCAGCAGCAGGCCCTTGGGCGAGACGAAGCTCGCGGTGCAGCCGCCGAACGGCACCACCGCGCCGAGCGGGTCGCCTTTCGGGTCGCTCAGTTGCGCGAGCTGCTTGGGCGTCGCCTTCAGGCCGGCCTGTTTGAGCTTGCTCGCGAGTTCGGGGAATTGCTGCGGCGTCCATACGCCCTCGACCGCCCGGGCGGCCCCATGCCAGGCCAGCGTGCACGACAACGTCCCTGCCATGGCCAGTGATCGGGCCAGCACCGTGTATTGCATCAAAGCGTCCCTTGGAAGGCGGGAGGTCGAGTCTAGCCCGCCTGTTTCTGCGAAGGCCATTCCGGATTCGTCGAAGCGCGGCTTGGCGGCGCCCTCGGTTCGTCGCGCTTCAGCGTGTCTGTGGCTGCCGCCCCTGCCCGGCCCCTCGACAATCTAAAAATTTCGTTAGTTCAAGCAAGTCGCGCCGTTCCTACCCCCTTTGGATCGTCGCACTCGCACAAACGCAAACGCCGGTCGGCGAACCGACCGGCGTTTGCGGTGGCAGACGGCTGCGGCGGCTTACTTCTTCGCCGGCACGCCGAGTTCCGTCAGCAGCTGCGGCGCCGGATAGACCTCCTGCATGATCCAGCGCATGTAGCGCTGATCGACCGAGATCATCCGGGTCATCACCGGGTCGAACAGCCAGTTCGAGCTCACCGACTCCCAGTTGCCGTCGAAGGCCAGACCGACCAGCTTGCCCTCGCCGTCGAGCACCGGCGAGCCGGAGTTGCCGCCGGTGATGTCCAGATCGGACAGGAAGTTCACCGGCACCGTCTTCAGGCGCTTGTCGCTCAGGCCGGCGTAGCGCTTGGCCGAGATCGCGTCGAGCAGGTTCTGCGGCGCGTTGAACGGCTCCTGGCCGGTGGCCTTGGCGGCGACCTCTTCGAGCTTGGTGAACGAGGCCTGCTTGCTGCCGTCGAGCTTGGTGTAAGCCTTGACGTTGCCGAAGGTGATGCGCAGGGTCGAATTGGCGTCCGGGTAGACCGCCTGCTTCTTGCTCTTGCGATAGTCGATCACGCCCTGCAGGTAGGCCGGGCGCGCGATCAGGGTTTCGCCGTCGCGGGCCTTGCCTTCCTGCTCCAGGCGCAGCGCCGCCGGGAACAGCGCCTTGGCCATCTGGATCGCCGGATCGCGGCTCTTGTCCATGGCGGCGCGGTCGTCGTCGATCAACGCCAGGCGCTCCTTGGTGCTGCCGAGCTTGGTCTTGGCCAGCTTGTCGAGCGCGCGCTTGATCGCCTTCTCGTCGGAACCGCCGAGCCAGCGGTCGAGTTCGGCGATGCGTTCGCCGGCCGGCAGCTTGACGTACTCGCGCAGCCAGTAAGCCTGCAGCTCGCGGTCCATGCGCGGGTCGTAGCGACGCTCCATCTGCTCCAGCGCGGCCTTGATCGAGGGCAGATCGCGCTGCTGGTAACCGGGCTCGCGCTCGGTGTCGGGCTTGGCGCGTTCGACCGCGAGGCGGTACAGGGTGCCGGACGCGGCGATCACGCCGAAACGGCGCAGCTGCGAGAACACGGTGTCGCGCTCGCGGTGCGCGTTGGCGGCCTCGATCTGCTCGATCATCTTGGCGTGGCCGGCCAACGCCGGCGCGCCGGCCTTGCCGCGCTTGCCGAGCCAGGCCAGCACGGCCTCTTCGTCGGCGTGCTTCTTCTTCGCCGCGCCGATGCGCTCGAAACCTTCGAGCTGGCCGTCGTAGTTCTTCAGCGTGTTCTGCCAGCCGCGCACGGTGCTGGCGTACTTCACGCCGATTTCGGGATCCTGCTTCGCGGTCTGCCCGACCAGAGCGACCAGGTTCTTGTAGTGCTGCGACAGGGTCGGATACATCCAGTCCGCGGTGGCGTCGAACTCGGCCGCCAGGGCGTAGCGGTTGGTGCGGCCCGGGTAGCCGGCGACCATGACGAAGTCGCCCTCGCCGAGCGGCTTATCGGCGATCTTCAGGTAGTGCTTGGGCTGGTAGGGCACGTTGTCCTTCGCGTACGCGGCCGGCTTGCCGTCCTTGCCGACATAGGCGCGATAGAAGGAGAAGTCGCCGGTGTGGCGCGGCCACATCCAGTTGTCGACTTCGCCGCCGTAATTGCCGACGCTGCCGGGCGGCGCGTAGACCAGGCGCACGTCCTTGATCTCGATGCGCCGGAACAGACGGTAGGTGCTGCCGCCGAAAAAGCTGTAGACCTCGCAGGCGTAGCCGGGCTCGGCCTCGCACTGGGCGATCAGTTGCTTCTCTACCGTCTCCAATGCGTGGGTGCGGTCGATCGGTTCGACCGCTTCGGCGATCGCGCTTTTGATCTGCGCGGTCACGTCCTGGATCGAGTCGAGCACGTAGATGCGCGAAGCCGGGCCGGCCGAGACTTCATCGCCCGGGGCCGCGGCGTTGAAGCCGTCGCGCATCAGGTTCTTCTGCGCGGTCGAATTGAGCTGGATCGCGCCGTAGGCGCAGTGATGATTGGTCACCACCAGGCCGCGCGGCGAGACGAAGCTGGCGGTGCAGCCGCCGAGCGAAACCACCGCGCCCATCGGGTCGCCGGTGAGGTCGGCCAACTGCTTGGCGTTGAGCTTGAGCCCGGCCTGCTTCAGCGGCGCGGAGATCTCGGGCAACTGCTGCGGCACCCACATGCCTTCGACGGCCTGGGCCGTCGTGGCGAGGCCGCCCAGCGTGCCGGCCATGACCATGGCCGTAGCCAGTTTCGTGTAACGCATGCGTATACCCCTGATTCAAATAAGAAAATGGCTTCCGATTCTAGCTTGGACGGCACCGGGTCGCCATGTCGAGGCAGAAGCGAGTGCAGAGGAGTGAGGAGTGAGCAAGAAGCGGCGCCGCTGCTCGTTTCTCGCTCCTCTGCGCTCACTCCTCGCTTTTATTCCGCCGGCAACTGCATCTCGCCGAGCAGGTGCGGGGCCGGATACACCTTGGCCAGCAGCCAACGCATATAGCGCATGTCGACGTGGATCGCGCGCTTGTAGCGCGGGTCGAACATCCAGCTGGCGCTGACCGCCTCCCAGTTGCTGTCGAAGTTCAGGCCGATCAAACGACCGTTGGCATCGAGCACGGGCGAGCCGGAATTGCCGCCGGTGGTGTCGAGGTTGGTCAGGAAATCGACGGTCTGGGTCTTCAGTTCGGGATCGACGGTGCTGCCGTAATCGCCCTTGGCGATCGCATCGCGCAAGGCTTGCGGCGCGTCGAAGGGTTTGACGCCGGTGTGCTTCTCGACGATGCCCTGCACCGTCGTCAGCGGCCGATAACGCACGCCGTCGCGCGGGTCCATGGTGCTGACCGCGCCATAGCTCACGCGCAAGGTCGAGTTGGCGTCCGGATACACCGCGCGCCCCTGCGATTTACGAAAGCCGATCAAGGCGCGCATATAGGCCGGGCGCAGGCGCAACAGCTCGCCGTCGCGGCTCTTGGTTTGTTCTTCCAGCGCCAGGATCGCCGGGGTCAGCGCCGCCGCGGCGCGCAACAGGCTGTCGTCGGACCCGGCCAAGGTCTTGGCGTCGGCCTTCATCGCTTGCAGGCGCACCGCCTCGTCGCCGAGCCGGGTGCCTGCATACAGCGCATCGAGGCTCTGCTTGAGGGTGGCGGCGTCTTCGCCGGCGAAGACACGGTCGAACTCAGGTACGCGCGAGGTTTTCGGCAACGCCTTGTACTGGCTCAGCAGATCCAGCAACAACGCCTTCTCGACTTCAGGCGCATAACGGCGCTGCACTTGCTTGAGCCGGCCAGCGATCAGGGTTTCGTCGCGCTGTTGGTAACCGGTCTCGCGCTCGCCGTCGGGCTTGGCGTGTTCGAGCGCCAGGCGCTGCAGGGTCAGGGCCGCGTTCAACAGCTGCGCCTGGGTGCGGATCGCGGTCAATAGCTGATCGCGGTCGCGGGTCGATGCCGCGTCGTCGAGCACTTTCTGCGCCGCATCGATGTCGGCGCGGATCGCCTTGGCATCGGCCTGCTTGCTCAGCCAGGCCAGCATCGCGGTCTCGTCGTCGCGGCGTACGCGCACCGCATCGCTGCGGCGCAGGCCGTCGAGTTCGCCCTGGGCGCGCTTGAGCGTGTTCTTGAAGCCGGCCACTTGCGCGGCATAGCGCACCTTGGCTTCGGCGTCGGAGGCAGCGGCCTGTTCGACCGTCTTGATCATGCCGGCGTACAGGGCCACGCGCGACGGCAGCTGCCATTCGATCTGCTGGGCGAACTCGGCCGCCATGCGATGGCGGAAGGTCACACCGGGGTAACCGGCAAGCATGGCGTAATCGCCTTCGCGCACCGGCTCGGTGGCGATCTGCAGGTGCCCCGGCGGCGCGTAGGGCACGTTGTCGGGCGAGTAATCGGCGGGCTTGCCGTCCTTGCCGACGTAGGCGCGCAACAGGGTGAAATCGCCGCTGTGGCGCGGCCAGACGAAGTTGTCGACCTCGTCGCCGTAGTTGCCGATGGCGTCCGGCGGTGCATACACCAGGCGGATATCGCGCAGTTCCAGTTGGCGGATCAGATAGAAATCGGTGCCGTAGTACATGTTGGCGACGCTGCAGCGATAACCGGCTTCGCGCTCGCACTCGGCGACGACCGCCTTGGTCGCCGCATCGACGGCTTCGTAATAAGCGCGGCCGCGCTTGCCGCGCGCATCGGCGAGGATGCGCTCGGTGACCTTGTCGAAACCGGTGGTGACCAGCACGCGGAAATCCGGGTTGGCCGGCAGCTCGGCGGCGCGGTCGGCGGCGACGAAGCCGTTGCCGATGAGGTCGCGCTCAGGCTTGGAGTTGTACTGGATGACGCCGAAGGCGACGTGGTGGTTGGTCAGCACCAGCCCCTCGCCGGAGACGAAGGCGCCGGTGGCGCCGCCGACCTTGACCACAGCGTTCATCGGCGCGCGGGTCAACTCGGCCAGATCGGCCGGATCGCCCTTGAAACCGGCAGCGCGCAGCTGGCGCGCGATCTCGGGCAGTTGCGAGGGCATCCACATGCCTTCGTCGGCCTGGGCGGCGGTGGCGCACAGCGCCAGGGACAGGGCTAACACACGGGGGCGCATGGTCATTCCGGAACATTACGAAGCCGCGACGATAGGCCAAGCCGGCCGGCGCGGGCAAACCCCCGCCCGGCCCGGGCGACATCGCCGGCGTATAATTCGCGCCTGTCTCCCGCGCGGCACGGCCGCAGCTCTCAGGTATCGATTCCCATGACGCAAACGATGAAGGCTCTGGTCAAGCGCGAAGCCGGTAAGGGCATCTGGATGGAAGAAGTGCCGGTGCCGGTGCCCGGCCCGAACGAGGTTCTGATCAAGCTCGAAAAGACCGCGATCTGCGGCACCGACCTGCACATCTACCTGTGGGACGAGTGGAGCCAGCGCACGATCAAGCCCGGCCTGGTGATCGGCCACGAATTCGTCGGCCGCGTGGTCGATCTCGGCCCCGGCGTGGTCGGCTACCGTCCCGGCCAGCGCGTCTCGGCCGAAGGCCATATCGTCTGCGGCCACTGTCGCAACTGCCGCGGCGGTCGCCAGCACCTGTGCCCGAACACCGTCGGCATCGGCGTCAACCGCAATGGCGCCTTCGCCGAGTACATCGTCATGCCGGCCAGCAACCTGTGGCCGATCCCCGACCAGATCCCGAGCGAGCTGGCCGCGTTCTTCGACCCTTACGGCAACGCCGCGCATTGCGCGCTGGAGTTCGACGTGGTCGGCGAGGACGTGCTGATCACCGGCGCCGGCCCGATCGGCATCATCGCCGCGGGCATTTGCAAGCACATCGGCGCGCGCAACGTGGTCGTCACCGACGTCAACGATTTCCGCCTCAAGCTGGCCGCCGACATGGGCGCCACCCGCGTGGTCAACGTCGCCAACCAGTCGCTCAAGGACGTGATGGCCGACCTGCACATGGAAGGCTTCGACGTCGGCCTGGAAATGAGCGGCAACCCGCGCGCCTTCAACGACATGCTCGACTGCATGTACCACGGCGGCAAGATCGCCATGCTCGGCATCATGCCCAAGGGCGCCGGCGCCGACTGGGACAAGATCATCTTCAAGGGCCTGACCTTGCACGGCATGTACGGCCGCAAGATGTACGAGACCTGGTACAAGATGACCCAGCTCGTGCTGTCGGGTTTCCCGCTCGGCAAGGTGCTCACCCACCAGCTGCCGATCGACGATTTCCAGAAGGGTTTCGACCTGATGGAAGCGGGCAAGGCGGGCAAGGTCGTGTTGAGCTGGAACTGAGCGCGAGGTATCGCCCGGCGACACGATAGGCGATACGAAACCGCTCACGACGAGGGCGCCTAAGGGCGCCTTCGTCGCATCTGCGGGTAGCGCAGCGTGTTTGCACGCGCTGGTTGCCGTTGCCGTTGCCGTTGCCGTTGCCGAGATTTTGATCTGCTTTGCCGCTTTGCCGCTTTGCCGGTCAAGTGGAGACCCGTAGGGCGGCGCACAGGACGTGCGCCGTTTTTCGATAGGACAAGGATGTCCTATCGAAAAATCCCGGCGACAGCATCGCACT
>NZ_JBQEOE010000085.1:0-8447 GCF_052045105.1 Lysobacter sp. 22409
ATTTTTCGATAAGACGTCCCTGTCTTATCGAAAAACGGCGCACGTCCTGTGCGCCGCCCTCCGGGTCTACTGTTGACCGGCAAAGCGGCAAAACAGATCAAAATCTCGGCAACGGCAACGGCAACGGCAACGGCAACGGCAACGGCAACGGCAACGCGGTCGCTCTTGGGTAGGAGCGGCGTCCTACTGGATTTCCTTCGGTCACAAGCCGCGACCGGACCACTTCGATCTCGCCTCGCGACCAAATCGACACCGAGCACAGGCCCGGCCACCTCCCCATACCAAACCGTTTCCACCCCAATAAACCCCCGCCAATGCCTCCGTTCAGACACGAAGGTTTATTTCGTCCCCCCGCGCCGCGACAATAGCCACCCCGGCGGCGGCTCCCCGAACCAGCCGCGCCCCCAGTTCCACTCGTCCCCAGCCATTCCATCCCCCGCATCGCCTCAGGAGGCCCCGTGCCCATCGTTCGCATGACCGATCTCGATCTCGCCGGCAAGCGCGTGTTGATCCGTGAAGATCTCAACGTCCCCATCGACGATGGCCGCATCACCTCCGAACTGCGCATCCTCGCCGCGCTGCCGACGCTGAAGCTGGCATTGGAGAAGGGCGCGGCGGTGATGGTCACCTCGCACCTCGGCCGCCCCAAGGAAGGCCAGTGGAGCCAGGCCGATTCGCTGGCGCCGGTGGCGCAGCGCCTGTCGGAACTGCTCGGCATCGAAGTGCCCTTGATCAAGGATTGGGTCGGCGGCGTCGAGGTGCAGCCCGGTCAGCTGGTGTTGCTCGAGAACTGCCGCATGAACATCGGCGAAGGCAAGGACGACGAGGCGCTGTCGAAGCAGTACGCCGCGCTGTGCGACGTGTTCGTCATGGACGCCTTCGGCACCGCGCACCGCGCCCAGGCCTCGACCCACGGCGCGATCCGTTTCGCCAAGGTCGCCGCCGGCGGTCCGCTGCTGATGGCCGAGCTCGACGCGCTGGCCAAGGCGCTCGAACACCCGGCGCGTCCGTTGCTGGCCATCGTCGCCGGCTCCAAGGTGTCGACCAAACTCGAACTGTTGTCCTCGCTGGTGTCCAAGGTCGACCAGCTGATCGTCGGCGGCGGCATCGCCAACACCTTCATCGCCGCAATGGGCCACAGCGTCGGTAAGTCGCTGGTCGAGCCCGACCTGATCGACACCGCCAAGCAGATCATGGCCGACGCCAAGGCGCGCGGCGCCGACATTCCGGTGCCGACCGACGTCGTCGTGGCACCGGCGTTCGCCGCCGATGCACCGGCGACGGTCAAGGCCGTCGATGCGGTCGACGCCGGGGACATGATTCTCGACATCGGCCCCGACACCGCCGCGCGCTACGCCGAGCTGATCAAGAACGCCGGCACCGTGGTTTGGAACGGCCCGGTCGGCGTGTTCGAGTTCGACGCCTTCGGCCATGGCACGCAGACCTTGGCGCGCGCCATTGCCGCGTCGAAGGCGTTCTCGATCGCCGGCGGCGGCGACACCCTGGCGGCGGTCGACAAGTACGGTATCGCCGACGAGGTCAGCTATATCTCGACCGGCGGCGGCGCCTTCCTCGAGTTCCTCGAAGGCAAGGAACTGCCGGCGGTGACCGCGCTCAAGCAGCGCGCGGGCTGACCGTGGGCGCGCCGACCACCCTGTTCTTCGATCTCGACGGCACCCTGATCGATTCGGCCGAGGGCATCACCCGCAGCGTGTCGTACGCCTTCGAGCAGCTTGGGCATCCGGTGCCGTCGCAGGCGGAGTTGCGGGGCTGGATCGGTCCGGCCCTGCGCACCAGTTTCCTGCCCCTGCTCGGCGACGAGACCCGCGTCGAGCAGGCCGTGGCCTTGTATCTGGAACGCTATAGCCGCGAAGGCTGGACCGAGCTTTCGGTCTACGACGGCGTCGCCGAGATGCTCGACGCGGTCCACGGCGCCGGCCACCGCCTGGCCGTCGTCACCGCCAAGAACGAAGACAACGCGCGCAAGATCCTCGCCGGCCTGCCGTTCGGCGACCGCTTCGACGACGTCATCGGCTCCAGCCGCGACGGCCGCCTGACCCATAAGGTCGACCTGATCGCCGAAGCCTTGCGTCGTTTCGAACTGTCGGCGGAGCAGTGCCTGATGATCGGCGACCGGCGCATGGACATCGAAGGCGCGCGCGAGCACGGCATGCGCAACATCGGCGTGTTGTGGGGCTTCGGCAGCGAAGACGAACTGCGTGAAGCCGGCGCCCAGCACCTGGCCGCCGCGCCGGCGCAATTGCCGGCCTTGCTCGCGGCCTGAGGGCCGCCGCGCTGGCATCCGACGCGCGGCGGCCTTGGGGTAGGAGCGGCGCGAGCCGCGACCGCGCCGCCGCCCGTCGCGGTGCAAACGTCGAATCTCAAGTGTTTCGACGTAAGTGATGGGCATGGTTGCGCCGAAGCGCTCACGCTTGCATCGCCATCGGATCGATGGCGGTCGCGGCTTGTGACCGAAGGAAATCCAGTAGGACGCCGCTCCTGCCCAGCAGCGGCGCCGCTGTTGTCCACGCATCACTCGTTCGCGCAACGCGTCGTGCGCTGCACCATCGTCGCGGCTGAATGCGCCCCGGCGACCTCGCAGATTCGCTCCGTCGCGTCGCCGGGATTGCGATTGCCGGTGCTTTACGCAGCGGCAAAACGGCCAATAGCGATAGCAATCACGATTTCGATAAGTGGATACAAGCTCGAACCTCCGATCGTGCCGCTGCGCTCGCGCGCTGGCATAAGGTGCCCGAGCGGCGAATGACGCCGCGCAATCGGGAGAGAAATCGCATGCGTCGTATCGGATTGTTCGCTGCCGTCATGGCGGTGGCGATGGTGGGTGGCGTGTCGTTCAATGCACTGGCCTACAACTGGCAGGGCACCTGGTACTACTACAACGCCGAAGGCGCGCAGGTCGGCAAGTGGACCGCCGGCTGCGGCGCCGCCGACGGCCGTTGGGGCCAGACCACCGAGAACAAGCGTTTCGTGCAGGGCTGCGCAGCCGAAAGCTGAGGCGTCGCGCATACGGTTCGCGGCGTTCGCGCCGCAGGAAAGCTCCGGTCTTCCGGGGCTTTCCTCTTTGCGCGAACGTCGCGGGGTTTCCAGCGCTCCGGCGAGGCATGGCCCGACGGAGTACGAATCAAGCAAGGGGAGAACGACGATGCGTCTTATCGCAACTGCAGTGGCGGCGGTGGTGCTGGGTGGATTGGTGCTGGCCGGCAGCGTCAAGGCCGCGCCTCCGTGGCAGGGTTATTCGATTCTGTATTTCAACGAAGCCGGCGAAGAAGTCGGCGGCGCCGTCGCCAGCTGCGGCGGCCAGTACAGCTCCTGGGGCGAGAGCACTGCGATCTTCCAGAAGCGGACCTGGTTCTGCGATTGATCGCAGGCCCGCAACGCAAGGGGGCGGCCGTCTTGGCCGCGCCCTTGCGCTGCACCGTCGTCGCACCGCCTGCACGATGACATGCGCTTCGGCCGCATGGGTTCGACGCAAGCGGCGATGACTTCGCCGAGCATTGCGTCAATCGTGCCGAGGGCACATGAACGCATGCGCCGCGGGCTGTACGCTCGGCATCCATGAGCCTGCGCCGCTTTCTGCAACTCGATGTCTTCGCCCACCGCATCGGTGCGGGCAATCCGCTTGCGGTGGTGTTCGATGCGCAAGGCCTCGACAGCGAGGCGATGCAGTCGTTCGCGGCCTGGACGCACCTGCCGGAAACGATCTTCCTGTTGCCGCCCGACGAAGGCGCCGATTATCGGGTGCGCATCTTCACCCCGCGCCAGGAGCTGTCGTTCGCCGGTCATCCGAGCATCGGCGCGGCCTGGGCGGTGCTCGACGCCGGACGCGTGTCGCCGCGCAGCGAAGCCTTGGTGCAGCAGTGCGCGGCCGGACATTTGCCGGTGCGCATCGTCCACGACGCGAACGGTTTGCGGGTCAGCATCCGCACGCCGCGCGCGCAGCGTTGCGTCACCGCTCACGACAAGCAGGCCTTGCTCGACGCGGCGTTGGCCGGAGTGCCATGGGGGCCGCTGGTGCCGGCGCTGTGGGACAACGGACCGCGTTGGTGGGTGGCCGAACTCGCCGATGCCGCCGCGGTACGCGGCATGCGCCCCGACTTGGCGGCGATCCAGGCCCTGAGCGGCGAAGATGCGCTGGGGCTGGCAGTGTTCGCGCGAACCCAGGAGCCCGGATTCGCCTACGCGGTGCGGGCCTTCTGCCCGAGCGACGGCATCGCCGAAGATCCGGTGACCGGCAGCGCCAATGCGGCGATCGCGACCGCCTTGCTCGCCGCCGGCCGTATCGAGGTGGGCGATGCCTACCAGATCAGCCAGGGGCGCGAGGTCGGCCGCGATGGCTGCATCGAGATCCGCATCGACGACGAACGCGAAGTGTGGATCGGCGGGCGCGTGCAGGCGGTGGTTCGCGGCACGGTCGAGTGGTGAAACCCGTTCGTGCGTAGTTTTGCCTTACGCCGATAACGCTTACCGCGTAGTTGTCGGAAACAAGAAAAACGCGCGGCGGGCCTCGGTCGCGCTGCGTCGGCATGGTCGCGATGGCCTAAGGGCGGCGCCGCAGAAGACACGTTCGGGTTGTGTTTCTGGATTCGCGTTCAGGACGCTTAAGGGCATAACCGTACGGTTACGCAGGGTCTTGTCCGTTGTTGCGCCGGTCGCGCGTTTCCGCACTGATCGATGAACGAAAATCACCCTTTCTCACCCGTTTAACCGGCCATCGGAAATATGCGCACGTCGCTATATAAACGTGATGAAGGTCACATTTTATAAACGATGAATCGGAGCAGCCTTGACCCACTACACACCAGAACGGCAACTGTAAGTGTGATAGGGGAGCTTGCCGGTATCGCGACCTAGCGAACGCAGGCGTAGCGACACATTCGCGCACGAGGCAGCTCAGGCTGCATTCGGAGGAACGCAATGGAATCTCAAAGCATTCGTAAAGCCCTTTCCTACAGCCTGCTTGCAGCCTGCATCCTGACGGTCACGGTATCGACCACGGGTTGCTCGGGCTCGGGCGGCGTCAAATCGAGTTTCAATCCTAATCCCGGGGGGGGCGGCGACGAGGGTGGCGGTTCGGGCGGCGGCGGCTCAGGAGGCGGCGGCACGGGTGGTGGAGGTTCCGGCGGCGGTGGCTCGGGCGGTGGCGGCTCTGGCGGTGGCGGTTCCGGCGGTGGTGGCCCGGGCACTCCCGGTGGCCCCGGCACGCCTGGCGGTCCCGGCAATCCTCCCGGCAGCACCACCACTCCGCCCGGCGGCGTAGTCGGCTCGGTCGTCACCACCGGTGGCGGACTGATCAGCGGCGTAGGCGGCGCGATCAGCGGACTGGGCGCGCAAATCCCGAATCAGGCTCTGCTCGGCGGCAGCACTCCGACCACGCGGGGGCTGGGCACTGTGGTCGACGATGTCGGCGACACGATCACCGCGCTCGGTCAAGCGACCAGCAGCGGTCTCGGCCAGATCGGCAACATCTCCAATCCGGTCGGCACAACTGCGGCCGGCGTCGACAACGTCGTGGTCAACGTCGGTACCACCGTCGACGACCTCGGCAAGACGGTCGCGACCGTGGGCGCCTTCCAGGGCTCGCCGATCCAGCCCCTGACCAGCACCGCCGGTGCCTTGGTCTCTGGCGTCGGCACGCAGGTCAAAGGCTTGGCGCCGAAGGTCGGCGGACTGATCGAAGGTCCGAGCGGGCAGGCGCTGACCGGCGCGCTCAGCAACGTGCTGACCCCGGTTGCCGGTATCGGCCAAGCCAACGGCGGCACCGCGGGCGGCAGCGGCGGCAGCAACCTTGTCGCGAATGTCTCGCGTAGCGTGGGCGGCACGACCAGCGGCGTGGCCGCTGCGGGCGGCACGGTCGGCGCGCAGCTCAGCGGTCTTCCGATTCCGGGCGGCGCAACCGGCGTGCTCGGTGGCGCGGTACAGGGCGTCAGCGGCAACCTCGGCACGGTCGGCGCGGGCATCACCGCAGGCATGGGCAATGCCGGCAGCATCGCCAATCCGGTCGGCGTGACCGCAGCTGGCGTGACCAGCGGCGTCGCCGGTCTTGGCGGCACGGTCGGCGGCGTGGGCTCGGCATTGGCCAGCACCGGCGCTACCACGCCGTTGGCGCCGGTCACCGGCTTGGTCGCCGGCGCGGTGACCAGCGTCGGCGGTGGCGTGACCACGGTCGGCACGACGGCGACTGCAGCGGTCAATGGTCCTTTGCAGCCGGTTACCCAGGGGCTGAGCACGGTCGTCAACGGCGTGGCCGGGGCGACCGGGCTCAATGGCACCAGCACCGGCAGCGGCCTGCTCGGCGGCACCACCAACCAAGGTGGCCTGCTCGGTACCGGTCTGCTCAAGAAGAAGCCTTGAACGCAAGTTTGTGATGCAACGCGCGGGAACGGGCACAGGCCCGTTCCCGTCGCGCAACAACGGCGTATGGTGAACGCATGAGTCTTGGGGAGGCGCGTTCCGCCGCATGGCGGACGCGCCATTCCAATGCCGACCTTCCGCTGGATGGACCACGCTAAACGCAGGGGCGCGTGCATGCGAACAGGCCTTTCGGGAAAACGCTACCTACTCGCGCTGACGGTCACCGCGCTTTTGTATTCGACCTTGCCGGCGTATTCCCAGGATCGCCTGCCGACCGGCAACCCGCTGCAGACCCTGCCGCAGGCACCGTTGCCGAAGACCGACCCCAAGGTCAGCACCACGGTCGCACCGCAACAGAATCCCGAAATGGCTGCTTTGCTGGCGTTGCAACTCACGCCGAGCAAATTCGACGTGTCCGGCGTCAAGGCGATCCCGTTCGAGCAGGTCGCGGCGGTGTTCAGTCCGCTCGCCGGCAAGAGCATCACCGTCGCCGAATTGCTGCAGGCGGCCGAAGCCTGCAGCAAGCTGTATCGCGAACACGGCTACGCGCTGTCGTTCTGTTATGTGCCCACCCAGGATTTCGCCAATGGCGTGGTCCGCGTGATCGCGGTCGAAGGCTATGTCGCCGAGCTGCGCCTGAGCGGCAAGCCGGGCAAGCTCGAGCGCAAGATCCGCGCGATCGCCCAACACATCCTCGACGACCGGCCGTTGCGCCAGGCCACCTTCGAGCGCTACTCGCAGATCCTGGGCTTCCTGCCCGGCGCGAAGATGGCGATCAACGTGCCCGCGCCGACCACCACCGACGGCGCGACCGCGCTGGAGCTCAACGTCGGCGGCAAGCGCTACGATGCCACTTGGGCGCTGGAGTTCAACCATCCCGGCACCCAGGGGCTGATGAATCTGCAGCTCAATGCGCTGACGCCGCTGGCCGAACAGTGGACCTTGTCGACCCTGTATCCCGACGGTCGCGGCGACGAGCGTTTCTACGGCGCCGGCTATTCGCAGTTGTTCGGCAGCGACGGCTGGATCGGTCGTGTCGACGGCTCGCGTTATCGCGGCGAACCGGCCAGCCGTACGCCGCTGCCGGATTTCCTCGATCACCGCGTCGAACAGGACCGCCTCGCGTTCGCTGCGCGTTATCCATGGCTGCTGCGCAACGAGCGCTCGATCTTCATCGGCGCCGGCATCTACGGTGCCGATCAGGTCGATGCCTACCGCAACACTGCGACCGGTGCGATCCTGCAACAACGCTCCAAGACCCGCGTGTTGCAGGCGAGCTTGGATTACACCAAGGCCAAGAAGAACAGCGCTCGCCAAATCAGCCTGTCGATCGCGCGCGGCCTCGATGCCTGGGGCGCCTCGGCGAGCACGGTGACCAACGTCGCGGGCGTCGAATTCGCCTCGCCGAACGATGTTTCGTTTCGGCGCTACAACCTCGGTTACGCGCAGAGCCGAAGCTGGGCCGAACAGCGTTACCTCGCGATCCTGCGCGGCACCGCCCAGTACAGCCGCAACCGCTTGCCGTCGTCCGAGCAGATCAGCTTCGGCGCCTCGCGTTTCGCCTTGGCCTACGACCCGGGCGAAGTGTCGGCCGACAAGGGCTGGGGGTTGTCGCTGGAACTCAGCCGCAACTACCGCCCGCAGTCGCGCTGGTTGAAATCGGTGTCGCCTTACCTGGTGGTGCAACACGCGCAAGTCTCGATGACCGAAGGCCGCCCGCCGATCGACAAACTCGGCTCGGTCGGGCTCGGCATCCGTCTGTCCGACAACCGCCACTACAACGTCGATTTCGCTTACGCCCGACCGACCGCGGACCTGCCGCTGGAGGCCGACGACCGCAAGGCGCGCTGGAATCTGAGTTTCTCTTATCAGTTGCAGTAGCGGTGCGGGGCTGTGCGAGTCGTCCTCCTCTTGTAGGAGCGGCGTGAGCCGCGACCGCGGAGTCTCGACCTCGCGCCGATATCGGTCGTTGCCTTGGGGTAGGAGCGACGCGAGTCGCGACCGCGCAGCTCGGGGTTGCTGCGCACCTTGCCGCAGAGCGGTGAAGCAACATCTAAAGCTTCCGTCCGCTGACG
>NZ_JBQEOE010000086.1:0-8399 GCF_052045105.1 Lysobacter sp. 22409
AAAGCATTTTTCTTTGGTTAGCTTTCTTTTGTTGCTTATGACAAAAGAAAGTAACCCGCCGCTTTAGTGGCGGAAGCTTTAGGCGTTTGATCCTGATCCTGGTCTTGCTTCAACGATGCGCCGCAAGACCGTCACAACGTTGTCGCGGCTCGCGCCGCTCCTACCCTGAAGCCTGGGGCTTCATTTGGCGGCGCAAGCCTAACGAACGAAAAATCCCTCCTGCACCACCGGCCCGCCATCGAGCGACACCTCGACGCGGTAGTTGCCGGACTTCCATCCCATCGGCTCGGCGACGCGGAAATCGTCGACGCCAGCGCCCTTGAAGGTCACCGGCTTGGCTTCTTCGTTGAAGACCTTGCCGGCCGGGTCGATCCAGCGCACTTTCAAACGGCCCGGCACGCGTGCCTGCGCGTCGCGGGTCGCGGTCTTGATCGTCACCACCACGGTGTCGCCGGTGGTGAAGCTCTTCTGCCGTTTGGGCAGGTCCTGCGGCCGCATCGCTGCGCTGCCGAGTTCGACGCCGGTGATCGACACCGCCGGCGAGGTCGATACCGCCATGACCGTATTGTCCTTGCCCAGCACGGCCGGCGAGGGCGCTTCGGCCGCGCGCTGCGGCGTCGCGCCCTGGCGTTCGCAAGCGGCCAGCAAGCAGGCGAAGACTACGAGGGATGCGCCAGTGAGGAGGTAAGTCCGGTGTTTCATTCGAGTCTCTCTGTCGCGAAGACGCAGGCGAGGTCGAAACCCCGCCTGCGTCGGCCATGCATGGGCAGCCATGCTTGAGGTGGCCATGTTCGAGATGGCCGTGCTTGAGACAGCCCGGATCGCCGACGGCGACGACCCGGACCTGCCCTTTACTGCGTCGTGCCGATGAGGTCGAAGGGTAGCTCCTGGGCGACGTCCGGTGCCGAGGACGGGTTGCCGACATCGATCAGGGAACTCCAGGTGCCCGCCGACACATCGTACTGGCGGGCGTTGGCGCCGCTGCGGCCGCGCGCGCCGACGACGGTCATCGGCGGGGCGAAGTGCGCGCCGGCGCTGCTGTCGGTGCTGCCCCACACCAGCCAATAACTGCCTGCGCTGAAGAAGCCGCTGCCCGCGCAGGCCGCCGGCATGCTCAGGCGGTTGCGCCAGACCTTGCGCGTGGTGACCGTGGCGCTGCCCGGGGACGGATACAGGCTGTTGCCGGTGCGATAGATCCGCGCATCGGTCGAGGACGCCTGCACGTTGCTGCTGGTGCTGCCGCACAGCAAGGTGCTGCCCGAATCGCCCGGCCGGCCGCGCCAGACCTGCAGGACGCCGGCGGTGAACGGCGAACTGGAACCGCTGTAGCTGGTCTTGTAGGCGTAGACGTCCACCGAAGACAGCGTCCAGCTCTGCCCGCTCGGCACGACGAAATCGTCGGCCACGCGATAGGTGGCGTTGCTGACGGCGTAACCGGTGGTGGTGTTGCTTTCGGCGGTGTTGCCGTTGTTGTTCTGCAACTCGCTCCAGCTCGTGCCCGAGGGCGCGGCGGTGCCGTCCTTGGCGGTGGCGCCGGTGCTGAGGCCGCCGTTGCTCCAGACCACGCCGTCGGACGGGCCGCTGGCATAGCTGCCGGTCAGCGACACCCCGGAAATCGCCGCGTAGGCCTTGATCATTACGTGATACGTGCCGGCCTGGGCGGTGGCGATCGAGCAGGTTTCGGCGTTGCTGCTGCCGTCCGACTTGCAGTCGTAGCTGGCGGTGGTCGGCTTCGCGCCGAACTTCACGTACAGGTCGGCATCGCCGCTGCCGCCGGCGGTGACGAACTTCAGGCCGGTCGCACCGGCCGGCACGTCCAGGGTCCAGAACTGCTCGCTGTCCTTGGCGCCGGCGATGCCGGTCGCCGGCACGCCGTTGCTGAGTACGTTGCCGGTCGGCGCGGCGCTCACCGTCACCGACTTGCTCACCGTGTGGGTGGCGCCGTCGTCGTCGGTCACCTTCAGCGACACGGTGTAGGTGCCGGCGGCCGCATAGGTATGCGAAGGACTGGTGGTGGTCGAGGTGATGCCGTCGCCGAAATTCCATTCGCGTGCGGCGATGCTGCCGTCCGAATCGGTCGAGGCGTCGGTGAACACCGCGGTCAGGTTGGAGGTGGTGAAGGTGAAGGCCGCGACCGGATTGGCGTTGCCCGGTGCCACGACCGTGACCGACTTGGTCACGCTGTGGGTGGCGCCGCCGTTGTCGGTGACCGTCAGCGACACCGAGTAAGTGCCGGCGCTGGCGTAGGCATGGCTCGGATTGGTCGCGGTGGAGCTGCTGCCGTCGCCGAAGGTCCATGCGCGCGAGGCGATGCTGCCGTCGCTGTCGCTGGAGGCATCGGTGAAGTTGGCGGTCAGGCCATTGGTCGCCGAATTGAAGTTCGCCACCGGCGGCAGGTTGCCGGTCTGCGCCTTGTTGCAGGTGCCGGAGAAATTGTCGGTCCAGGTCTTGCCGGCCACCGGCACGAAGTCGCCGGTATAGCCGGTCGCGGTCAGGGTCAGCTTGAGCACGCCCCAGGTATGGGCCTGGCTGGCCTGCAACAGCGTATGGCTGCCGCTGAGCGAGTAGAAATCGCGTCCGCCGGTGCCGACCAGGATCTGGCGCAAGCCGTCGGTCTTGGCGGTGCCGCTGCCGTCCATCTTGCCGTAGCGCTGGTAGTTGTGGTCGTGGCCGACCATCACCAGGTCGGCCTTGGCCGCATACAGGCGGTCGTAGATCGGCTTCACCGAGCTATAGCCGGAGTAATTGCCGCGGCTGATCAGCGGATGATGGAAATACGCCGCGGTGCAGGGCTTGGTGTTCGCGGCCAGGTCGTTGCTCAACCAGGTCAGCTGAGCCGAGGCGACGCTGCCGCCGGACATGGTGTTGAGGGCGATGAAATGCCAGTCGCCGACATCGTAGCTGTAATAGCCCTTGCTGCGATCGCCGGCCGGACCGGTCGCTTGGTCCGTGCCGTTGTAGTAGTCGAAATAGCCCTTTGCGCCGGTGGTCTGATAGTCGTGGTTGCCGGGGGTGGGCCGGGTCAGGCCTTTGAATCGGCCCCAGCGCGAGTGGTAGAGGTTGTTGTATTCCGACAAGGTGCCGCTGCCGTAGGCGTTGTCGCCGGCGGTGAAGACGGCGGTCGGGTTGATCGCCACGATCAGGTCCGAGGTCTTGCCGCAATCGGCCGGCGAGCTGTCGCAGATGTCGCCGGCGCCGGCCACGGTCACCGTGGTCAGGTTGAGGTCCTTGGTGCCGAAGTCGTAGCTGTCGACGGCGTAGCGGCTGTCGGGGCTGCCGAAGTACGGCTCGATGACCACGCACTCGCCGCGAAAGGCGCGCGAGTGGAAGGCACGGTCGTTCCAGTGATCGCCCTGGAAGATGTAGCGGTCGCCGCCGGAACTGGTGATCTTGAGCGAGTCGTAGCCCTGCAGCACCAGTTCCTTGAAGCCGACCCGGACCCATTTCGCGCCGGCTTCGCAGACCCGGTTGCCGGGCGAAGCCAACAGCGCCGAGCGCGTGGTCGGCACGCGCTTGGTGACGACATCGTCTTCGCTGAGTTGCACAGTCCGCTGCGCCGCGAACGCGGACTGGGATCCGATCAAGCTTCCGAACAACAACAACGCGCCGAGCGTGATTCGCCGGCGAAAACCGCTTGCACCTGGGGTGGCCATCAGAGTCTCCTCTTAGCTTCCGTGTTTGAAGGGAAGTCGCCCGCGCATCGGTGGCCGGGCGCTGAAGTCGTCGCCCGATCCGCACGCACAGGCCTGTGTCGTCGTCAGGCCTGGTTTCGGCGACCGGTGTAGGTTGTTGCGGAGAAATGCGTCGGCCGACGACTCGGCCGACGCAGTGGGGCGCTGGTTCCCGCGCGAAGCGCGATGGGCAGGCCGGATGCCGCAGGCGGCATCGGCGAGAGAAGGCCGGGGCCGTCGAAAGCGTGCCGGACGAAGACGCGTCGAACAGAAGAACGCCGCACGACAACGTGTCGGACATCGATGACAACAGCGGGTCGGGCGAAGCATTGCCGGATCGGCGGAGTCGGCGAAGCGCTGCTGGCGCCGGCAACGACGACTGCGGTGCCTGATTGCGGACGAGCGGTCTCGCCGCCATTCATGGACATGGTGGTTGCCTCGCATCGAATGACTGAAGTGCACCCCTGTTGAGATGCAGACGGCGCGGCTAGCCGATACCTCAGTTGCGAATGGCCGGATTTCTCATGATCTTTGGTTATTTGACGCGGCCGCGTCGAGAATGAAACAAACGCTGCGAATCAAGGGGTTTCGGCGTACATCGACGGCGCGTAAATCGTGATCGATGCCCGTAATTCATGCCGACTGAGGTGCAGCGGAGACTCGATCCGGCGCGATATGCGGGTCGTGTTTTCTGCGATCGGTCAGCGACGAACGAGTCCGTGCAACGACGAATGCATCGGCAGCGCGACTCGTCGACGCATCGCTAGCGAGGGTGTCCCGCTCCATGGTCAACACGAATCGCCGTAAGTGGGTATTGGGTCTGTCGGCGGCCGCTGCGGCGGCGGTCGCGCTGCCGTATGCGCTGTCGCAACGCGCTCGCCGCACGTCGCACGCAGCGCATGCCGACGCCGGTGCGCAGGCCGCCGACGCGGCGACGCCATCGGCGCCAGCACCGTTCCGGCAACCGCTGCGCATTCCCGGTGCGACCGGCCTGCTCGCCGAAACCCATTTGTCGGCGCCGCTGGTGTTGGCGGCGACGGAAGCGGCGTTTCCGATCTTCGACGGTGCGCCGACCCGGATCTGGCATTACGCCCATGCCGCGAGCACGGGCGTTGGCATCAACCCCTTGTTGCGCATCGACCGCGGCGAGGAGTTGGACGTCAGTCTGGACAACCGCCTCGGCGAGGACACCACGATCCACTGGCACGGCCTCAGCGTCGACGAAGCCAACGACGGCAGCGGCCTGCATCCGGTCGCACCGGGCGAGGGCAAGCGCTATCGCTTCCGGGTCGCCGATCGCGCCGGTCTGTACTGGTACCACGCGCATCCGCACGGACGCACCGGCGCGCAGTTGCAACACGGCCTGGCCGGCCTGCTGCGCGTGGACGACGACGAAGAGCGTGCGCTCGCCGCGCGCCTCGCTCTGCCCTGGGGCGTGCGCGATCTGCCGCTGATGATCTCCGACAAACAGGTGAACGCCGACAACGCCATCGTCTATCGGCAGGGCGCCGACGACTGGATCGGCAACCGGCTGCTGGTCAACTGGACCCCTGAACCCTTCCTCGACGTGTTGCAGGCGCTGTATCGCTTCCGCATCGCCAATGTCGCCAATGCGCGCATGCTGCGGCTCGCTTTCGAGCATCGCGGGCAATCCCTGCCGTTCCATCTGATCGGCAGCGACGGCGGATTGTTGGCGCGGCCTTGGGCGGTCGAGGACGTGTTCCTGGCGCCGGCGCAACGCATCGATGTGCTAGTCGATTTCAGCGCGGTCGCCGCCGGCGAGCGCGTGCTGCTGCGCAGCCTGGAATACCTGGCGATGGAGAACGAGGACGAATCCGGTGCGTTCGCGCCCGACCCGATGGGCGAGCACCCCGGCGCCGCGGCGATGGGCGAGGCCTTCGACCTCATGCAGTTCTGCATCGCCGGTTGCAGCGACACCGCGCCTAAGCCGGCCAAACGTCCGCCGGCGAAGTTGCCCGAGCGCCTGAGCGACCTGGCGCCGCCGCCGGATACGACCGGTTGGACGGTGCGGCCGATCCGGCTGAGCATGAATCAGGAGGGCAGTTGGTTCATCAACGACTGGAACATGCACACGGTCGGCCATGAGCCGATGTTCCGGATCAAGCGCGGCAGCCGCGAGGTCTGGGAGATACGCAACAACATGACCAGCATGCCGCACCCCATCCACGTCCACGGCTTCCGCTTCCGGGTGGTGTCGCGCAGCATCAGCCCGCCCGACATCCGCGGCCGCGCCGTCGCTCCGAAGGGACTCAATCCTCAGGACACCGGCTGGAACGACACCGTGGTGATCTGGCCCGGCGAGATCGTCCGCATCGCCATCGACTTCGCCCAGGAACTGTCGGGCACGCATCGCTACATGATCCATTGCCACAACCTCGAGCACGAGGACATGGGCATGATGGTCGCCTTCGCGGTGACCGACTGATGCAGCCCTTCCGATCGTCGCTCGGCTCACCGCCAGGAGAACGCCGCGCCATGAACCGCTTCGCCCCTGCCATCGTCCTGTGCCTCGTGTTGTTGCCCGCGGCCTGTCGTTCCGACGCCGAACAGGCCGCGGTCGCGAAGCCGACAGCCGCCCCCGCGCCGACCGTCCTGGACGGTTCGCGCGCGCAAGTCAGCTACATGGTCGGTCTCGACATGGCCAAGCGGCTCGCGCCGATCAAGGACGAGGTCGACATCGACACCGTCGTGAGCGCACTGCGCGCAGCCCATGCCGGCGCACCGCCGCGTCTGGACGAGGCGCAGGTCGCCAAGGTCCGCAGCGACTTCGTCGAACACCTGCAGCGCAAGCGCGAGGCCGGCCGACAGGCACTGGCGCAGAAGAACCTAGGCGAAGGCAGCCGCTACCTGGCCGACAACGGCAAACAAGCGGGCGTGGTCACAACCGCCTCGGGCCTGCAGTATCGGGTCGAACGCGCCGGCCGCGGCGCCAGGCCGGCGGCCGACGGCACGGTGCGGGTCAATTATGTCGGCCGCCTGCTCGACGGCAGCGAGTTCGAGAGCACCTACGCCACCGATCACCCGGCCGAATTTCCGCTCAACCAGATCATGCCGGGCCTGCGCGAAGGGCTGATGCTGATGTCGCCGGGCGCGAAGCACCGTTTCTGGGTGCCGGCGAAGCTCGCCTACGGCGAGACCGGATTGCCCGGCCAGATCGAACCGAACGCGACCCTGGTATTCGATCTGGAATTGCTCGAGATCGCGCGCTGAACGAGGCCCGGGAATGACGCGAGCGGCGACAGCGTCGTTCGCGTCGCCAGCGCTGGTTCAGTCGGAGAGGGCTTCGCCGGCGGTCAGCGGCAAACGCTTACCGTCGGGCGTACCGCGGCTGATCTTGCCGCGCTCGATCAGCAACAGCTCGCCGTACTTGCCGTTCTTGATGCTGCTGTCGATCGCGATCACGCGGCCGTCGAAATAGCTGCCGATGCGTTGGTGCGAGGTATGGCCGACGACGATGCGGCCGACGCCTAGGCGCGCGGCGATCGCATCGACCTGATCCTGGGTCAGGGCCGGGTCGATGAAGTAGCCGCGGTACCAGATCGGGCTGGTCTTGCCGTTGTACAGCGGCATCAACGACGGGTCCTGCTGCCAGACGGTCTTGGGCGTGCCGAGGGTGGCGCGATAACGCTGGTTGATCTGCGCCCGGCTCAGGCCGGATTCGAAATAGCTCGCGGCGATGCCGCCGTGCACGAACAACAGGTCGTTGACCTGGCCGATCACCGACTTGCTGCGCAGCCAACGCCCGAGCACCGTGTCGGGGCCGTACAGCTCGACATAGGAACTGCCGAGCAGGCCGGCATTGCGCTGGTAACCTTCGTTGACGTAGCGCAGGTCGTTGGCCAGCACCATGATCTCGTGATTGCCGAGCAGCAGATGCACCGCGCCGCCGGCCGCACGCGCCTGCTGTTCCAGGCCGTACAGCAGCCACAGGGCCTGGTTGACCTTGGGGCCGCGGTCGAACACGTCGCCGGCGATGACCAGATGGCCGCGACCGTAGCGCCAGCGCAGCTTGCGGTCGACGATGCCGTTGTTCTGCAACAGTTGGACCATCAGCTCGTACTGGCCGTGCACGTCCGACAGCGCGGCTATGCGCTCGACGCCCTGCGGCGAGGCCTCGGCCTCGGCTTCGGCCGGGGCGCGTACCGAGACCGGTTCGGCATGACCGCATTGCGTCGGCACCACGACCGGCCAACGCGGGGCCGGGAACGAGCGCTCGACCGGCTTGCCGTCGCAGACCCAGCGCGCCTCGATGCGGTCGGCTGCGTAGCGCAGGTAGGGGCCGTCGTCGAAGTCCGGCGTGTTTGCCGCCGCTGTCTTCTCCGAGGCCGCAGGCGCGCGTTCCTGGCCTGCGGCGACGGCGGTCGTGGCCGCCAGAGACAGGGCCAGCAGGGTGGAGGCAAGGCGGGATAGTTTGGTCATCGGGGTGCTCGTGTATTCGCCTGATCGGCATTGTCGCTGTTTAAGACCGCACTGACGCATCTGCGCCGTTAATGGCCGCAGCCAAGGGTAGGAGCGGCGCGAGCCGCGACCAAGGAATGGGTAGGCATAGCAGCGCAATCGTCACTGATCGAAGCCGAGAACTGTCGCTGTCGCTGTTGCTGTTGCTGTTGCTTTGCGCCGCCTGAGCCTAGCGAAGGCAATAGAAGACCCGGAGGGCGGCCCGCAGGGATGCGGGCCGTTTTTCATCGGGACAGGGATGTCCCGTAT
>NZ_JBQEOE010000087.1:0-8005 GCF_052045105.1 Lysobacter sp. 22409
TTTTCTTTGGTTACCTTTCTTTTGGGCTTAGCAAAAGAAAGTAACCCGGCCGCGTAGCGGGCGGAAGCTCTGCTCTTGCTGTGGCATCTCAAGAAGCAAGCAAGATCAAACGCCTAAAGCTTCCGCCACTAAAGCGGCGGGTAACTTTCTTTTGTCTAAAGCAACAAAAGAAAGTCACCAAAGAAAAATGCTTTTGCTTTGAATCACAGGCCCGCACGTTCGATGCCTCCGCAGGGATTTTTCATACGGGACATCCTTGTCCCGATGAAAAACGGCCCGCATCCCTGCGGGCCGCCCTCCGGGTCTTCTATTGCCTTCGCTAGTGCGAAGCTGCGCACAGCAACGGCAACGGCAGAATCCTCACAACCGCGATCATCGCCGCTCTTGGGTAGAAGCGGCGCAAGCCGCGACCGCGCGGGTTCCCGATTGCCTCGTCATTCGCCTAAGCCATTAACCGCTGCGACATGCGGCGCAGCCGCCATCCCTCAGTAATGCAACAACGCATGCACCGGCGCATCGCCCCGCCAACGCTCGCGACCGCGCAAGGCATCCAACTCGATCAGCACGCTCGCCCCCACCAACACCGCGTCCAGGCGTTCGACCAGCTCGCGTGCAGCCGCCAGGGTGCCGCCGGTCGCCAGGACGTCATCGACCAGCAGGGTGCGTTCGCCGGGTTTCAGGGCGTCGCTGCGCACCTGCAACTGGTCGCGGCCGTATTCGAGTTCGTATTCGACCGCGATCAGCGGCGGCGGCAGTTTGCCCGGCTTGCGCACGGGCACGAAGCCGGCGTGCAGCTTTTGCGCCAGGGCGGCGCCGAAGATGAAACCGCGCGATTCGATGCCGCACACGGCTTGCACGCCGCTGCCCTGCCAGGGCTCGGCCAGGGCATCGATGCAGCGCGCGAAACCGCCGGCATCGGCCAGCAGCGGGGTGATGTCGCGGAAGGTCACGCCCGGCTTGGGAAAATCGGCGACCGCGCGGATCAGGGCGCCGAGGGTGTTCTGGGATTCGTTCATGCGCTTACCTTGCAGCAGACAATGGAAGGGTGGAAGCGCGGCTCAGGCGGCATCGCCGCGGCGCACCGTGAACAGCGGCTGGTCGCCCCGCAGCAGGCCCAGGAAGATACCCGCCAGGGACAGACCGATGCCGAGCAGTTCCATGCCGCCCAGATGTTTGTGGAACAGCAGCACGTCCCACACGTAAGCCAGCAGCGGCTGCAACAACAGGCACAGGCCGACGATGCCCGCGGGCAGCTGCGGCATGGCGCGGCCGATCACCAGCCAACCCAACACCTGCGCGATCGCGGCATAGGCGAACAGGATCAGCCAGTCGTGGGCGCTGGTGGGGATCAGGTTTTCGCCGCCGAACGGCACCGACACGCCGAGCATCGCCGCGCTGCCGAGGCACAGCCACCACTGCAGGGCTTCGTTCGGCGTCTGCTGGCGGCGCGCCTGTGCGGCACGGAAGGCCAGCAGGAACACGCCATAGGCCAGCGCGGTGCCGAGGCCGTAGAACACGCCGAGACGGAAACGCTCGTCGACGTGCTCCCACCCCGGCGCGAGCAACAGCGCCAGGCCGACCAGGCCCATCAACAGCCCCACCCACAGGCGCCAGCCGGCGCGTTCGCCGAACACCAGCGCGCCGACGCCGGCGAGCACGAACACCTGGAAGTTGGCGAGCAAGGTCGACAGGCCGACACCGACATAGAGAATGCTGCGATGCCAGAGCCACAGGTCCAGCGCCAGGAAGGCCGCGCCGAACATCACCAGCCCCAGCGTGCGTCCGTCGGGGCGCCAATGGCGCATACGATCGCGTCGCCACGGCTGGCCGAGCAGCATCAACAGGATCACCCCGGCCAGCGCCATGCGCCAGAACGCCGATGCGGCCGGGCCGATCTCGACCCAACGCACGAACACCGCCGAGCTGCTGATGACCGAAGCGCCGATCAGCATCTCGACCAGGGGCGTCCGCAGGGTCGCGGTGGAGGACGAGGCGCTCATGAGCGCCCCCGCGAGACAAGCAGGAACGAAGCGGAATGCACGATCGAAACTCCATGAGAGCCGGAACGCCGTCGGAGCGATCCGGAGGCCCTGCGCCGGCGACCGGCATTCGACCGGACGCGCCGCAGGGCTCGATGAGAGAGAGAAGACAGTGGCGTCAGGCAGCGGGCCTGACGACCGTGGCCCGGTCCCGCCGGGGCGGTCGCGGACCTCGCGACGGTGCGGGCGTCGCGCCCCGGGCTCAGGCCGGAAGCCAGCCTGGCGGCGGCATCGCCCCGATCGGGTCGGACTCGACCGAGTCGGCGGCGGACGGTGGCGGTTCGCCCAGCGAGAGCGCATCGACCACCTCGCGCGCTTCCGGCCAGGCAGCCTCGGGCACGCAGACCTGGACCGGACCGAACGGCAGCTCGCCGAGGCCGCCGAGCAAGGCCTCGCCCTTCATGAACACCGGAATGCCGGCCGCTTCCAGCGCATGCCGGACCAGATGGGCATCGATCAGATGGGCGGCTTCATAGACGACTTTCATCGTCGCTGTCCTTCGGCGCAACGGCCTCGCGGGTCTGCGGCCAGCATACGCCGGAGTGGCCGGCTTGACCCATGAACGGCGCGCAGACGCAGCGTTCCAGGCACGCCCGGCAAAGCCCGCCGACCCCTGACACCGGCCCCGTGCAAGCCGCCGGACCGCGGCTCCGGCACGACGGAAGAGCGCCGCCAAGGCAGGGATCGCCGCCAAAGGCTAAACTTCACGACCTTCCTAGCCTTTGCCGTGACGCATGTCCGCCGATCCCGCCCGCACCGCTCCCGAATCTCCGACCGACTCCGCCGCTACGGCCGCGGTCAAGCAGGACTTCGTCCGCCAGATCGTCCGCGAGGACCTGGCCAGCGGCAAGCACCAGGCGATCCGGACCCGCTTCCCGCCCGAGCCCAACGGCTATCTGCACATCGGCCATGCCAAGGCGATCTGCCTGGATTTCGGCGTCGCCAACGAGTTCGGCGGGCGCTGCAACCTGCGCTTCGACGACACCAACCCGGCCAAGGAAGACCCCGAGTACGTCGCCGCGATCCAGGAAGACGTGCGCTGGCTGGGCTACGAGTGGGCCGAGCTGCGTCACGCTTCGGATTATTTCGAGGTGTTCTATCTCGCCGCGCAGAAACTGATCCGCCAGGGCGACGCCTTCGTCTGCGACCTCAGCGCCGAGGAAGTCCGCGCCTACCGCGGCAACCTCAACGAGCCGGGCCGCAATTCGCCGTACCGCGAGCGCAGCGTCGAGGAAAACCTGGACCTGTTCCAGCGCATGCGCGCCGGCGAGTTCGCCGACGGCGCGCGCACCCTGCGCGCGAAGATCGACATGGCCTCGGGCAACATCAACCTGCGCGACCCGGCGCTGTACCGGATCAAAAAGGTGGCCCACCAGAACACCGGCGACGCCTGGCCGATCTATCCGATGTACGACTTCGCCCACTCGCTCAGCGACTCCTGCGAAGGCATCACCCACTCGCTGTGCACGCTCGAGTTCGAGGATCACCGCCCGCTCTACGACTGGTGCGTGGGCCGCGTCGACCTGCCGAATTCGCCGGAGTTGCTGGCGCCGTTGCTCGCCCGAGGCCTGCCCAACGAGGCGGCGATCCCGCGCCAGATCGAGTTCTCGCGCGCCAACCTCAACTACACCGTGATGAGCAAGCGCAAGCTCATGGTGCTGGTGCAGGAAGGCCTGGTCGACGGCTGGAACGACCCGCGCATGCCGACCCTGCAGGGCATCCGCCGCCGCGGCTACACCCCGGCCTCGCTGCGCCTGTTCGCCGATCGCCTGGGCGTGAGCAAGCAGAACTCGACCATCGACTACTCGGTGCTCGAAGGTTGCCTGCGCGAAGACCTCGACGCCGCCGCGGCGCGCCGCATGGCCGTGCTCGACCCGCTCAAGCTGGTCATCAGCAACCTCGGCGACGACCACGAAGAATCGCTGCACTTCTCCAACCACCCGAAGGACGAGCGCTTCGGCGCGCGCCAGGTGCCGTTCTCGAACCAGCTCTGGATCGAACGCGAGGACTTCGAGGAAGTGCCGCCGAAGGGCTTCAAGCGGCTGATTCCGGGCGGCGAAGTGCGTTTGCGCGGCGCCGGCATCCTGCGCTGCGACGAGGTGATCAAGAACGAGGCCGGCGAAATCGTCGAGCTGCGCGGCACGCTGGACCCGGAATCGCGTCCGGGCATGGCCGGCGCCGACCGCAAGATCAAGGGCACGATCCACTGGGTCAGCGCGCGTCACGCCGTCGCCGCCGAAGTGCGTCTGTACGACCGTCTGTTCGACGTCGCCGCACCCGACGACGACAGCGACGGCAAGACCTACCAGGATCACCTCAACCCGAATTCGCGCCGCGCCGTGACCGGCTACGTCGAACCGTCGGCGGCCACCGCCGAGCGCGAGCAGGCGTTCCAGTTCGAGCGCGTCGGCTATTTCGTCGCCGACCGCTACGACCACACCCCGGAACGGCCGGTGTTCAACCGCAGCGTGACCCTGCGCGACACCTGGGCCGCGCAGGCATGAGCCCCAAGATCCCCAACCTGCTGACCAAGACGGTGATGCTGGCGCTGCCGGCGTGGATCGACGAAGTCGTCGACCGCAAGCGCGCCTACCTCAGCGACGAGGACAAGGTCGCGCTGGCGGTCGAACTGTCGCGGCACAACATCGAGATGGGCAGCGGCGGGCCGTTCGGCGCCGCGGTGTTCGACGGCAACGGCCTGGTGGTCGGGGTCGGCGTCAATCGCGTGGTGCCGCAAAGCTGTTCGGTCGCGCACGCCGAAATGATGGCCTTCATGTGCGCGCAGGCCGCGCTGAGCGTGTTCCGTCTCAACGAGATCGGCCCGATGACCCTGGCGACCTCGGCGCAGCCCTGCTGCATGTGCTACGGCGCCAGCTTCTGGGCCGGCATCGACACCTTGCTGATCGGCGCGCGCTCGGAAGACGTGATGCAGCTGACCGAGTTCGACGAAGGCCCGCTGCCGGCGGACTGGATCGGCGAACTGGAACGCCGCGGCATTGCCGTGCGCCGCGACCTGCAACGCGACGCCGCCTGCGACGTGCTGCGCCGTTATGGCGAGAGCGGCGTCGCGTACTGATCCGATCCAGCTTTTGTAGGAGCGGCGCCAGCCGCGACCAACCCGAGCGGTGTACGAAAACAGATCCACCCGAATATCGATGATGCCTCGCCGTTGCGTGGCAAAGAGCCCGACCGATCGGGCTTGGGCAAAAGCCCTTGCGTTCATCGCTTCGGTTGGTCGCGGCTCGCGCCGCTCCTACCCCTGAAGACAACGAGTTCCCACGATGACCGATAACGCCCTGCTGTGTTGGTGCCGCGCCGGTTTCGAACCCGAGCTCGCCGGCGAATTGAACGAACGCGCCGCGCGCGCCGGCCACCCCGGCTACGCGCGCACCGAGCGCAACAGCGGCTATGTCGAGTTCATCGTCGAGGACGCGAAAGCGTTGTCGCGCGCACTGCCGTGGTCGTCGCTGATCTTCGCGCGCCAGAAGCTGGTGCGCCTGGCCGATCTGCGCGGCCTCGATCCGGCCGACCGCATCACCCCGATGCTGGCCGCGCTCGATGCGCAGGGCGGCAGCGGCCTCAACGTTTCCATGTTCGGCGAGTTGGTGGTCGAGCACCCCGACTCCGACGAGCACAAGCCGCTCGCCGGCCTGGCGCGCAGCTTCGGCAACGCCCTGCGCCCGGCGCTGCGCAAGGCCGGCTGGCTCAGCAAGGCCGACGATGCGCGGCGCCCGCGCCTGCACGTCGCCTTCCTCGCCGGCGATCACGCCATGCTGGCGATGTCCGAGCCCGGCGACAGCTCGCCGTGGCCACTCGGCATCCCGCGCCTGCGCATGCATCCGGATGCGCCGAGCCGCTCCGCGCTCAAACTCGAAGAAGCGCTGCTGACCTTCCTCGACGCCGACGAACGCGAGCGCCTGGTCCGCGACAACATGCAAGCCGCCGACCTCGGCGCCGCTCCCGGCGGTTGGACCTGGGTGCTGATGCGCAACGGCATGATGGTGACCTCGGTCGACAACGGCCCGCTGCGCCAGGCCCTGCTCGACAGCGGCCGCGTCGACCATCTGCGCGCGGACGGTTTCTCCTGGCAGCCCAAGCGCAAGCTCGACTGGATGGTCTGCGACATGGTCGAACAGCCCGCGCGCGTGGCCGAACGCATGGCGACCTGGTTCCGCGAGGGCTGGTGCAAGCAGGCGATCTTCAATCTCAAGCTGCCGATGAAGAAGCGCTGGGAAGAAACCAAGACCTGCCTGGAAGCGTTCGAGTACCAGACCCATCGCCCGATGGTCGTGCGTGCGCGCCAGCTGTATCACGACCGCGAAGAGATCACGGTGTTCGCGACGCCGAAGTGATCCGCCACGTCAGGGCCACCCGGCCTTGGCGACGACTCGGGCATGTCTCGACCGCACATCGTCTGCGGCGTGACGGACACCCGGCATTCACGCTTCGAGCCGCGTTCATTCAGGTGAGGTTTCGCCGTTTTACATCGACTTGACCGGCACGGGTCTAGCGTCGCGGTGTCCCCACGCGAGGTTACAGCGATGAAACAGCACGCGACCCACCCGCACACCCTGATCGGCCTGACGCTGATCGCCGCACTAGGCGCCAGCGGCGCTGCCGTGGCGCAGATCGCCACCAAGGTCGAATCCAAACACGATGCGGTCGAGAAGGCCGAGATGGCCGCAGGCGAAGCACGCACCGCGCGCGAGGACGCCGCGACCGCGCAGGCCGCAGCGCAAGCCGCTGCCGCGACCCGCAACGAAGGCTCCTTGAGCGAACGCGGGGCATTGACCGCGGAAGCCACCGCCTACCAGGCCAAGCAATCGGCGATCGAGGCCCAGTCGGCCGCGCGCCAGGCCACCATCGCGGCCGAAGCGGCGCGTTCGGCGCAGGCCGCGGCGACCGCCGGCAGCAACCCCACCGGTGCCGCGATCGAAGCGCGCGCCGCCGGCGATGCGGCACGCGTGGCGAGTTCGGCCGCGACCGACGCGACCACGGTGGCGCAGGCTGCCGCCGCGGCGACCGCCGAAGCGGTGCAGCAGACCGATCCGGTGCCGCAACCGATGCCGGCCCCCGCCCCGGCCGTGCCGGTGCAGCCGCAGGTCACCATCACCTCGAGCCCGCCGAATTCGGTGATCGGCGAGTACAAGATCGATTTCGATGCGCTCGACGGCAATCACGACGGCAACATCAGCCGTGCGGAGGCGCGCAGCAACGCAACCCTGACCGCGGAGTTCCGCGCGGTCGATGTCGACAATAACGGCCGCTTGAGCAAGAAGGAGCTGTCGGGCTGGATGCGTTGATCGCTGCTTGATTCCGCGGTTTTTTGCGCGAACGCCTCCGGAAACGGGGGCGTTCGTGTTTGGGCGGCACCAGTACCGCGGTTCTGCCCCTGTATCTGTCCCCGTAGGAGCGACGTCAGTCGCGACCAAGGGACGCGCAGAGACACCAGTGCCGACGTCGCCTATCGAAGGGGGCCTTAGGATAGGAGCGGCGCCCTACTCGATTTCCTTCGGTCACAAGCCGCGACCGCGCCGCGACGGTCTCACGACGGCCGTGTCACTGCCGATGATCTGCCTAGCCTTTCCGCTTTTGCTCTTTCCGTGCGCCGTCTCACACTTGCGAAGGCAATAGAAGACCCGGAGGGCGGCGCGCAGGGATGCGCGCCGTTTTTCATCGGGACAGGGATGTCCCGTATGAAAAAGCCCCGCGTATGCACCGCGCGTGCGGGCCCTTGATTCAAAGAAAAGCATTTTTCTTTGGTTACCTTTCTTTTGTTGCTTATGACAAAAGAAAGTAACCCGCCGCTTTAGTGGCGGAAGCTTTAGGCGTTTGATCTTGTTTGTATGAAAGCCATAAGCGAGAGCAGAGCTTCCGTCCGCTAAAGCGGCCGGGTTACTTTCTTTTGCTAAGCCCAAAAGAAAGCTAACCAAAGAAAAGGGCTCTCCTTGCAAGGGCACAGGCCA
>NZ_JBQEOE010000088.1:0-7523 GCF_052045105.1 Lysobacter sp. 22409
CGATAGGACATCCTTGTCCTATCGAAAAACGGCGCACGTCCTGTGCGCCGCCCTCCGGGTCTCCACTTGACCGGTAAAGCGGCAAAGCAGATCAAAATTTCGGCAACGGCAACGGCATGATTCTCATCGCCACGGCCGCCCACAGAAGCCCCATTGCTTGCACCGCGCCGTCGTTGCGGCATAGTGCCGGACTCCACCTGCCGCCCGTCCCGTCCGCCCATGACCGCCAGCCCCGTGTCGCCGTCCGTCTCCGTCCCCGCGCGCCGGCTCGACCGCAAGGACGCGCGCACCCTGCTGCTGTCGGCACTCGGCGGTGCGCTGGAGTTCTACGACTTCGTCATCTTCGTGTTCCTGACCGCGATCCTGCGCCAGTTGTTCTTCCCGCCGGGCATGCCGGGCTGGCTCGCCGAGCTGCAGGTCTACGGCATCTTCGCCGCGGGTTATCTGGTGCGCCCGATCGGCGGCATCGTCATGGCGCATTTCGGCGACCGCTCCGGGCGCAAGCGCATGTTCGCGCTGAGCGTGTTCCTGATGGCATTGCCGACCCTATGCATCGGGCTGTTGCCGACCTATGCCCAGATCGGCATCGCCGCGCCGCTGTTGCTGTTGTTCCTGCGCATCGTCCAGGGCATCGCCATCGGCGGCGAAGTGCCGGGTGCATGGACCTTCGTCGCCGAGCACGCGCCGCCGGGGCGGGTCGGTTTCGCCTGCGCCAGCCTCACCGCCGGCCTCACCGCGGGCATCCTGATCGGCTCGCTGATCTCCACCGCGATCAACACCTGGTTCGCGCCGTCCGAGGTGCTGGGCTGGGCCTGGCGCGTACCATTCCTGATCGGCGGCGTGTTCGGCTTTCTCGCCGTATACCTGCGGCGCTGGCTCAGCGAGACGCCGGTGTTCACGGCGATGCGCGAAAGCCGGCAGTTGGTGCGCGAACTGCCGCTCAAGCAGGTGTTGCGCGACCATCGCGCCGGCGTGGTCCTGTCGATGTTGGTGACCTGGCTGCTGACCGCGGCGATCGTGGTGATCATCCTGATGACGCCGACCCTGGTGCAGAGCCAGTTCGGCATCGCCCCGCAGCGCGCCTTCCTCGGCAACAGCCTGGCCGCGTTCTGCCTGACCCTCAGCGCCATCGCCGGCGGCCTGCTGGTCGACCGGCTCGGCCGCGGCCGCGCCTTGCTGATCGGTTCGCTCGGCGTGTTCGCGAGCAGCTTCGCGCTGTACTACGACCTCAACCACGGCGGCGCCAACTTCCTGCCGTTGTACGCCTTGGCAGGCGTGTTCGTCGGCGTGGTCGGGGTGGTCCCGGCGGTGATGATCGCCGCGTTCCCGGCGCCGGTGCGTTTCTCCGGGCTGTCGTTCTCGTACAACGTCGCCTATGCGGTGTTCGGCGCACTGACACCGCCGTTGATCGGCACCTTGGCGCCGAAGCTCGGCGGCATGACCGCCGCTTATTACGTCATGGCCGTGGCGGTGATCGGCGTATTGGTGTCGGTGTATCTGCTCAGGACCAAGCAGCGCTTTCACGAGCATTGAGCGAAGGAGCTTCAGCTCGCGACCGGAACAAGAGCAAATCCCCCACGGCCGCTGTGCGGCCGTTCGCCCCCTTTTCCAAAGAGGGCTACAGCAGAGGCGGCGGCCGCGAGCGAATGCCGCGGCGGCTGACGCCCACCGCGCGGCCATGAGCGCCGCTGCGACAGGTCCGGATCAGCAGACCATCACGAAGTAGCTGCCGAACAACCACAGGCCCAGCATCCATAGGCAAAGCATGGCCACCAACGCGGCCAGCAGCAGCGGCAGACGCCGTGTCCACTTCATGCCGCGGGTCGCCCGCACTGCGCCGAATACCGCGGCGAGTCCCAGGACGAAGAACAGGCCCAACATGCCGAAGCCCAGCGCCCAGAACACAGGGCCCTTCTCGCCGGTGCCGGGCGGGCATTGCGTGGTCGCGCCGGCCCATTGGGGCCATGACGCCGCGAGCAGCACAGCACAGCTCAGGCCGCTCCGGTTCGATCCATCGATTCGTTTCATCCCGCTCTCCGCATCCATGCTCACGATCGTATCGCAGGGCCACGGCGCGCATTCGACGATGCGACTCTTCACCGGTGGCTTCGAGAGTACCGGCCTCGACCGTGCCGCTCTCGGCACGGTGGCCTTCGACGTAGCAACGGCCGGTGCCTTACAAGCCCGCCGCGCGCTTCCAGAAGTAATGCGTCAGCGGCGGCAGCTTGCTGGCCAGGCCGAGCATCGGTCCGCGCAGCAGGGTCGCGGCGACATCGTCGTTCGAGAACACCCGGTTCAAGCCCTCGAAGCCGTAAGCGGCGAGGGCATTCTCGCTGCGCCGTTCGCGCGCCCAACGGGCCAGGCGCGTCGACGACCCCGGGTCGAGTCCGCGTTGGTGCGCCTGTTTCAGACTGCCGCGCAATGCGGCGATGTCGCGCAGGCCCAGGTTGACGCCCTGCCCGGCCAGGGGATGCACGACATGGGCGGCATCGCCGGCGACCACCACACGCCCGGAGACGTAACGTTGGGCCAGCTGACGACGCAAGGGGAACGCCGCGCGTTGCGAGACTCGCGTCAAGGCGCCCAGGCGTCCGGCGAAGGCGCGTTCGAGTTCGATCAGGAACGAGGCGTCGTCGCTGGCCAACAGGCGCTCGGCTTCCGCCTCGGGCACGGTCCAGACGATCGAGCTGCGCCGGTCGCGCGCACCGGCGTCGCCGAGCGTCGGCAGGAACGCCAACGGCCCGCCCGGCAGAAAGCGCTGCCAGCAGGTCGCTTCATGACTCAGCTCGCTGTCGACATAGGCGACCAGTCCGCGCTGGGCGTAGTCGTGCGTGGGGGCGTCGATGCCGCTGAGGCGGCGCAGCTTGGATTCGGCGCCGTCGGCGGCGACCACCAGGCGTGCGCGCAAGCGGCGTCCGCCTTCGAGGATCACGCCGACGCTGTCGGGTGCGTCGAGTTCGAGCGATTCGACTTGATCGGGGCAATGCAGTTGCACGCCGGCCGCGGGCAAGGCCGCCCACAGTTTGTCGACCAATAAGGCGTGCTCGACGATCCAGCCCAGTTCGCGACGGCCGAAGGCGTCGGCATCGAAGTGCAGTTCGCCGCCGCCGGCCGCGTCCCACACGCGCATCGCGCGGTAGGGTTGCAGGCGCGCCTCGCGCACGCTCGACCAAACGCCCAGGTCGTTCAACAACGCAGCATTGTCGGGGGCGAAGGCGTACACCCGCAGGTCCGGCCGCTCTGCGTTCCAACGCGGCGGCTCGCGGGTTTCGACCAGGGCCACCTCGAGTCCGTCGCGGGCGAAGGCCAGCGCTGCGGCCGCGCCGACCACGCCGGCACCAACCACGACCACGTCGAGCAGTTCGCGCCTGCTCATGCGCGCCCTCCGAACGAGCGAAGGCCGTCGTGTTCGCCGCGGCACAGCGCCGGCACGTCGCCGCGATAGCCCATCGCGCCGCCGACCAGGAACGATTGCGCGCTCGGCAGGCGATCGACGGCGAACAGGCCCAGACTGCGCAGCGGACGCATCAGGCCGCTGTCGTTGGCGGCCAATCGCGCCGCGCCGTCGGAAAACGCGACCGTGCGTTCGCGGTCGGAGGCGCGTCGCTGCGCGTAGCGTTCGAGCAATTCGTCGGCGCCGCAATCGACAGCACCGCCGGCAGCGCCCGTTGCGAGCTGCTGTTCGATCAGTTCGGCCAGGGTCATCGCATCGCGCAGGCCGAGGTTGAAGCCCTGCGCGCCGATCGGGTGGATGGTCTGGGCGGCATTGCCGACCAGCACCGCGCGCCGTTCGACGGTGCGCCTGGCCAGCACACGGATCGCCGGATACAGGCTGCGCGCGCCGCAGGCGAGGAAGCGCCCGGCGCGCCAGCCGAACGCCTCCTGGGCGCGGGCGATGAAGCCGGCCTCGTCGAGCGCGGCGACTGCATCGACATGCGCAGTCGCGACGCTGTGGATCAGGCCGTAGTGGCGATCGCCGCGCGGCAGCAGCGCGGTCGGGCCCTCGGCGCCGAGCCGCTCGTAAGCGGTGCCGTCGGGCGCACGTTCGCCGCGCAGCCGGGTCACGAACAAGGTCTGGCCGTAGTCGTATTCGTCGGCGCCGATCGCGAGCGCGTCGCGCACGCCGCTGCGGGTGCCGTCGGCGGCGACCAGCAGGCGCGCGCGCAGGACCCGTTCGCCGGCGCCGTCGGCGACCCGGATCGCGCGCCAGGCGGGGTCGCCGTCGGCGAGACCGACGAAACGCACCGGGCGGTAGCGCTGCAGGCGCGGCAGTTCGACCAGGCGCGCTTCCAGCGCCTCGCCGAAATCGCGTGCGACCACGATGCGGCCGAATTCCTCTCGGCCATAGCGCTCGGCTTCGAGCACGGCGCGGCCGAAATCGCCGCGCCGGCTGATGTGGATGCGCCGGATCGAGCCGGTCGGCGCGCGCAGCTTGGCCAGCACGCCGAGCGCGCTCAGCGCGTTGACGGTGGCTTCGGCGAAACTCAGGTTGCGTTCGTCGAACACCGCCGGCAACGAACCCGGCGGCGCCGCCTCGACCAGGCCGACATCGAGACCGAGCCTGTCCAGGGCGATGGCGAGACTGGCGCCGACCAGACCGCCGCCGACGATCAGGACGTCATGGCTGGCGTGCACCGCGGAGTCGGCCGCGCCAGGCGTGGCGGGGGCCGGCGTGGCTGCAGCCGGCGTCTGCCCATCGGGGTTATCTACGTCTGGGTTCATGCGTTCATGATACGACCGCGCCCGCGGCGAGTCTGTCGGCAGCGGCCCGGAACCTGTGCACGGGGCGGTCATCGTTGCGAAGGATCAAGCACTTAGCATCGGATCGGGCTGCGATCCGTTCACGGTGGACGGCAAACCGGCACTTTCGCCGCAGGTTCCTTAGAATGGCCGGATTGGCGCGCCAGTCCGGCGTCAGGAGCCAGAGTCATGAAGCCGAACACCCAACGCAGCCTCGTCCTGGCCTTGCTGGCCCTGTTGATGGTCGCCACCCGCGTCAATCACTGGACGCCGATCCCCGACGCCTCCTGGGCCGTGTTCTTCATCGGCGGCTTCTATCTGCGCCAGTGGACCCGCTGGGCCTTCCCGGCGCTGATGGCGCTGGCCGTGGCCGTCGACTACGCCGTGATCACCCGCCAGGGCATCAGCTTCTGGGATCACTACTGCGTCTCGGCGGCGTACTGGTTCCTGGTCCCGGCCTACTTCTCGATGTGGGCCGGCGGCCTGTGGGTCGCGCGCAACTACAAGCGCAGCTGGGGCACGCTCGGCCTGACCGTGGTCGCACTGCTCGCCTCGACCGCGGTCTGCCAACTGCTGAGCCAGGGCAGCTTCTACTGGCTGTCGGCCTCGGTCGCCGAGAAGACCGTCGCCGGCTGGGCCGCCAACTACTTCCAGTGGCTGCTGCCCTACCTGCAGACGACGGCCACCTATGTCGGCATCGCCGCCGTGGTCCAGGCCATCGCCGCGTCCGCGGCCAAGTCGAAGGCGTCGACGACGCACTCCGACGACGCCCGCAAGCTCTGACCGAGCGCGTCATCGATGGGCAACCGTCTCTCGAAAATCTACACGCGCACCGGCGACGACGGCAGCACGGGTCTTGGCGACGGCAGCCGCATCGCCAAGGACTCGGCGCGAGTCACCGCCTACGGCACGGTCGACGAAGCCAATTCGACGATCGGCCTGGTGCTCGCCAGCGAATTGCCGGACACGATCCGCGAACAACTGGTGGCGATCCAGCACCAGATGTTCGACCTCGGCGGCGAGCTGTGCATCCCGGGCCATGCGGCGATCTTCGACGCCGATATCGACCGCCTCGAACAATGGCTCGACGGCCATAACGACGATCTGCCGCCGCTGAAGGATTTCATCCTCCCCGGCGGCGGCGAAGCCGCGGCGCGTTGCCACATCGCCCGCACCGTGGTGCGCCGCGCCGAGCGCGAGACCGTCAGCCTGGCGCGCCTGGACAGCGTGCGCCCGGAAGCGGTGCGCTACCTCAACCGCCTCTCCGACCTGCTGTTCGTGCTGGCCCGCGTGCTGGCGCGCGCGAGCGGGCACGGCGAGGTGCTGTGGAACCACGAGCGCCGCAAGGGTTAGCGATGCGCATCTACACGCATCCGGCCTGCACGCGCCACGACCCGGGTCCGGGTCATGCCGAGCGGCCGTTGCGTCTGGTCGCCGTCACCGAAGCCCTGCGCGAAGCCTATCCCTCGCTGGACTGGCACGAAGCGCCCGGCGCCAGCCGCGGCCAATTGCTGCGCGCGCACGGCGATGCCCTGCTCGCGCTGATCCTCGACACCCAACTCGACGGCCCGATGTCGCTCGACCCCGACACCGTGCTCGCGCCCGGCTCGGCCGAAGCCGCGCTGCGCGCCGCCGGCGCCGGCATCGCCGCGGTCGACACGGTGATCAAGGGCGAGGAGAAACGCGTGTTCTGCGCGGTGCGCCCGCCCGGCCACCACGCCACCGGCGATGCCGCGATGGGCTTTTGCCTGTTCAACAACATCGCCGTCGCCGCCGCCCATGCCTGCGACAAACACAACCTGGCGCGGGTGGCGGTGATCGATTTCGACGTCCACCACGGCAACGGCACCCAGGCGATCTTCGACACCGACCCGCGGGTGATGTACGTCAGCTCGCACCAGATGCCGCTGTACCCGGACACCGGCTACGCCCACGAACGCGGCGTAGGCAACATCATCAACGCCCCGTTGCCGGCCGGCACCGGCAGCGAAGGCTTCCGCAAAGTCTGGCGCGAACATCTGCTGCCGACCGTCGACTCGTTCCGTCCGCAACTGGTGCTGATTTCCGCCGGTTTCGACGCCCACCGCCGCGACCCGCTGGCCCAGGTCGAGCTCGACGGCGAAGACTTCGCCTGGATCACCCGCGAACTGGTCGCGATAGCCGAGCGCCACGCGCTGGGACGCGTGGTGTCGATGCTCGAAGGCGGCTACGACCTGGCGGCCCTGCGCGAGAGCGCGGTGGCGCATGTGGGCGCCTTGATGGAGTGAGGCGCCGGGCGCCTGGGGCGCGGTGGTGACGCCCCATCGCAGTTGCGTGGCCGTTATCGCGGCGAGTTGCGTCGCGAGCATGCAGCAACGTGGTCGCGGCTCGCGCCGCTCCTACCCGGAAGCAATTTCGCGGTTGCCGTTGCCGTTGCCGTTGCCGTTGCCGTTGCCGTTGCCGTGATTTTGATCTGCTTTCTGCTTTGCGCTTTGCCGGTCAAGTGGAGACCCGGAGGGCGGCGCACAGGACGTGCGCCGTTTTCCGATAAGACAGGGACGTCTTATCGGAAAATCCCGGCGCCGGCATCGCACTCGTGGCCTGTGCCCTTGCAAGGAGAGCCCTTTTCTTTGGTTACCTTTCTTTTGGGCTTAGCAAAAGAAAGTAACCCGGCCGCGTTAGCGGACGGAAGCTCTGCACTTGCTTATGGCTTCTTCATGAGCAAGATCTAGATCAAACGCTAAAAGCTTCCGCCACTAAAGCGGCGGGTTACTTTCTTTTGTCATAAGCAACAAAAGAAAGGT
>NZ_JBQEOE010000089.1:0-7077 GCF_052045105.1 Lysobacter sp. 22409
GCGCCGGGATTTTCCGATAAGACGTCCCTGTCTTATCGGAAAACGCCGCACGTCCTGTGCGGCGCCCTCCGGGTCTCCAGAGGTTCTCGCGAGCTCGGTACTGCGCCAAGCTCATCCGGCAGAGGCAGAGGCAAAGGCAAAGGCAAAGGCAAAGGCAAAGGCAGAGGCAGAGGCAAAGGCAGAGGCAGAGGCAGAGGCAGAGGCAAAGGCAGAGGCAGAGGCAGAGGCAAAGGCAGAGGCAAAGGCAAAGGCAGAGGCAAAGGCAGAGGCAGAGGCAAAGGCAAAGGCAAAGGCAAAGGCAACGGCCATGCGGCCGTCGTCGCTACAACGTCGAGGTCTCTATCAGGCGAGCCCGCGGTTCAGGCGGCGCTGCCGTCCGGGTTGCGGTCGATCATCCACAAGCCCGCCCAAAGCTTCAGGTCGAGCTCGAAGCCTTCGGCCTGCTTGCGCATCAGCCAGGCCGGCGCATCGGCGCGCGGGACTTCGTGGACGAGGATGTCTTCGCCGTCGACGCCGCCGCCGTCGCCCACTTTGCGCAAACCGGTGGCACGGACGAAGGCGATGCGTTCGCTGCTCATGCCGGCCGAGGTCGGGCCGGTCAACAGCACTTCGACACGAGCCGGTTCCCAGCCGGTTTCTTCGACCAGTTCGCGGCTCGCGGCCGATTCGAGGGTGTCGTGGGCGTGGTCGTCGCCGACCAGGCCGGCCGGCATCTCGATCGTGCGTGCGGCCAACGGGACGCGGTACTGCTCGACGAACAGGATCCGGTCCTGCGGCGTCACCGCGACGATGATCACCGCCATGCCTTTGCCGTGGGTGCGTTCGGCGTACTCCCAGTGGCCGCGGCGCATCATGCGCAGCCATTGGCCGTCGTACAGGGTCTCGACGCGTTCGGCGTCGTGCCCGGGGGAGTGGCGGTCGGAGTGTCCGTGGTCGGCTGGCGTCATTGCGTTCCTCGCGTCATCGCATCGCAGTCTTGTTGCAAGAGAAGGATGCTACGACGGAACCTGTGACGTCGCGAAGTCGAGTCCGACCGCTTCGTGCAGGCGGCGGCGGGTCATCGGCCCGAAACGCAGGCGATCGCACAGTTCCAGCAGACCGGCGGCGTCGGCTTGGCCGCGCACGAAGTGGCCGCTGCTGTCGCCGAGCGGCGCGTCGACCGCGATCGTGGTCAGTTGCCGGCACAGCAGGGCCTGGGCGCGGTGCTCGCGCAGGCGCGCGGCCGCGCTGGCGGCGCCGCGCACGCGCAGGAACGGGACTTCCTCGACGCGCGCCAGCAAGGCATCGAGGGTGTCGAAGTGGCCAAGCAGGGCGGCCGCGGTCTTGGCGCCGATGCCGGGCACACCGGGGATGTTGTCGACCGCATCGCCGGTCAGGGCCAGATAGTCGGCGATCTGTCGCGCGAGCACGCCGTGCCGCGCCGGCACGCCCTCGGCGGTCCAGCGTTGGCCGCGGGCGAAGTCCCACTGCTCGTCGTGGCCGTCGAGCAACTGCGACAGGTCCTTGTCGGCCGAGACGATCACGCCGCGGTAGCCGTGTGCGCGCATGGTCGCCAGCGCGCTGCCGATCAGGTCGTCGGCTTCGTATTCGACATGGGCCAGCACCGGCAGGCCGAGCGCGCTGCACAAGGCTTTGCAGTGGCCGAACTGGCGCCGCAGCGCTTCCGGCGCCGGATCGCGGTTGGCCTTGTAGGCCGGGTACAGCGCATTGCGGAAGCACGAGTCCAGGGCTTCGTCGAAGGCGATGGCGATGTGGCGCGGCCGCTCGCGTTCGATCAGCTCGAGCAGGAAGCGGGCGAAGCCGTGGACGGCGTTGGTCGGCCAGCCTTCGGCGTCCTGGAACTCGTCCGGGATCGAATGCCAGGCGCGAAAGACGTAGAGGCTGGCGTCGACCAGATAAAGCGGAGTGCGCGGTGCGGTAGTCATGGCGTCATTCAAACACGCGGCCGCTCAGGCCGGCGACCAGATCTGGGTCAGGTCGGCCGGGTCCGGGCGGTCGCGCTCGGGCGCTTCGAGCTTGGGCGTGCCGATATGGATGAAACCGGTGATGCGTTCCTCGGCGGCCAGGCCCAGCCAGTGCTTGACCTGCTCGTCGTAGGCCGGCCAGCCGGTCAGCCAGACCGCGCCGAAGCCGAAGGCCTGCGCGGCCTGCAGCAGGGCGAAGCAGACGCAGCCGGCGGTGAGGGTGCGCTCGAACTCGGGGATCTTTTCATCCGGGCCCAGCTTGGCGATCACCGCGACGATTATCGGTGCGTGAGAAAAGCGTGTGCGATCCTTCTCTACGGCGCTGGGACCGGCCTCGGGAAACAGTTCGATGCCGCGTGCGGCGACGCGTTCGCCGAGCACGTGGCGGTCGTCGCCGCGCAGGACCAGGAAGCGGAAGGGCACGCGCTTGCCGTGGTCGGGTACGCGCACAGCGGACTGCAACATACGCTGAAGCGTCGATTCGTCCGGTCCAGGGGCGGAAAGTTGCTTCGCCGGCACCGAACGTCGGTTATCTAGCGCGCGCAGCAAGTCGAGATCATTGGGTTGCATGGAAGACAAATTGACTCCTGTCACAAAAATGAACGGCGAAGCATTAATGGACGCATCTTGGCACTATCCTGCAGAGGCAGTCGGAAACCGACGCGCTTGCGTCAAGCATCCAGGGGAACTTCGTTAGTGTCCGGTCATTTGCACGGCGTCGCTCAGACCACGCGCACCGACCCGTCGCGCGTGCTCGAAGAAATCAAACGACAGACGCTCGAGCAACTCGGGGGGCTGCCCGGCACCCTGTACGCACCGATCGAAGAAGCCCTCAAGGCCGAGTCGCTGAAGGGCGACGGCCGCAATCACCAATACGAAGACCAGGCCGCATTGTGGGTCCTGCGCCAGCAGCAGGCCAGCCATGTCATGGCGTTTCGGCAGCAGGTCGGGCTCGGTTTCGAGGCCTTCCGTGCGCCGGCCTCGGCGGTCGGCGGGCTCGGCGGTTCGCCGCTGCAACTGGTCGGCGAGCAGCAACTGGCTTTCGACCTCGACGGCGAGCGCCTGACCGAATCGCTGGAGCAGCGCTATCTGCGCCCGCTGGAGATGCTGCAGGGGCGGCTGAAGATGTTGTCGGCCTCGATCGGCTCGCCGACCGGCATCAACCCCTTCGGCCCGTACCGGCTGGTCAAGGCCTTCATCTCGGTCTACGCCGAAACCCAGGTGACCGAGAGCCTGCGGCTCCGCCTGTTCCGCGAGTACGAACACGAACTCGCGCGGCTGCTCGGCGATCTCTACGGCCGTATCAATAACTTGTTGGCGACCGCGGGTTACGGCGTCGGTCTCGGCAACATGGCGCCCGGCGCGCCGGTACGCGCGGCCGAAGAACGGCGCGAGCGCAACACGCTCGACGACGTATTCGACACCGTGCCTCATCGCGAGTCTTCGACGCCTATGCACGATTACAACGCCGCGATGGGCGGCTACGGCGGCGAAAGCCACGCCGCTCACGGCCAGCCGGGCGGAGCGCGCGCGCCGAACTACGGCGGCCACGATCCGTCGCAGCCGGTCTCGCAGGCCGACGTCGCGGCGATGGCGAACGAACTGGCCGAATTGCGTTCGCAGTTGCACGCCTGGCGCGAAGGCCTGGTCAAGGCCGGCGGGTTGCCGCCCGCGCACATGCCGCAGCGCTCGATGGCGCCGCGGCGCGAGTTGCGCGTCGACGAAGTCGTCGGCATGGCCTCGCTGCTGCAGCCCGAGCCGCCGGACGCCTATGCCCGTGCGCTGGCGGTGTCCGGACGCCTGGGCGAGACCATCCGCGACCAGCTCTACGACGGCGCGCGCCGGCTCGGCTTCAATCCCGACCAGACCTGCTTCAGCGCCGAGGAAGACGACGCGATCGACCTGGTCGCGCTGTTGTTCGACTCGCTGTTCCGCAACCACGCCCTGCAGGACCGTGCGCGCCGCGTCTATGCGCGCCTGGTCATGCCTTATGTAAAGGTCGCGCTGACCGACAACGAGGTGTTCGTCAAACGCGAACACCCGGCGCGGCGCCTGCTCGATGCGATCACCGAAGCCTGCGAAGGCAACGACGGCGAGACGCCGCAGGACCGCGATCTGCTCGAACGTGCCTCGTCGATTTCGCAGCGTATCGTCTCCGACTACAACGAAGACCTCGCGGTGTTCGAGTTGGCCCACGCCGAACTCGACGCCTTGCTGGCCCAGCACCGGCGCCGCATCGAATTGCAGGAACAGCGTGCGGCCAAGGCCACCTACGGGCGCGAGCGCCTCGGCGCGGCGCGCGGCCAGGCCGATGCGGCGGTGCGCGAACGCATCGGCGAAGCGCGCCTGACCCAGGCGGTCGCCGATTTCCTCGCCACACCCTGGCGCCATCACATGGTCCAGGTGCTGTTGCGCGAGAACGAAGATCCCAAGCGCCGCGCGCAGGCGCTGGCGCTCGGCGATGCCCTGGTGATGGCCGATCGCCTCGCCGCCGAGAATCGCGGCCGCGAACTGGCCGACCAGTTGCTCGCGCTGCAGCCGATCATCGTGCAGTGCCTGGCGAGTTCCGGCCTGGACGACAGCGCCGCCCAGCACGGCATGGCCGGCCTGGTGCGCGCCCTGGTCACACCGGACATCGAACGCGCCGAGCACCCCTTGCCGAGTTCGGCCGAGGTCGAGGAAGACGTCGCCGAGGAACGCCGGCTCTATCTTGCCGCCGGCACTACCTCGGCCAATCACGACCCGCTGCTGGCCGAGCGCATGCGCCAGCTCGAACCCGGCGACTGGCTGCGGTTGACCAATACCCAGGGCGAGACCATCGCGGTCAAGGTCGCCTGGAGCAGCCCGCTGACCTCGCGTTTCCTGCTGGTCAACCGCCGCGGCGTACGCGCGCTGGTCGCCTCGGCGGAGGAGCTGGCGACGCTGGCCTCCGCCGGCCGCCTCGTGGTCGGCGCCGAGCGCACCGCGTTCGATGAGGCCATGCGCCAGGTGCGCCGGCACCTGGACCGGGTGATCTGAGGCGAGCGGCCGTACCGGCCGACCGTTGCAGCGTCTTTACCCCGATCCGCCGCAAGGCGGGTTTCGCATTCCTGGTTCGCCGAGCACATTCGATCCGGGCGTTGGATCCGGGCATTGGGTCCGGTTGCGGGGCCACCGAGATCGCACGGCCGCCGGTCATTCCGCTACGATGCGGCGAACGGGGCACGGAGCGAAGCATGTCGGGCATTACGATTGGCGTTGCGAGCGAGACGGCGGTTGGCGAGAAGCGCGTGGCGCTGACGCCGGAAACCTGCAAGAAACTGGTCGCCCGAGGTGCGCGCGTGCGCATCGAGCGCGGCGCCGGACGTGCCGCCAGCTTCACCGACGAGGCCTATGTCCAGGCCGGTGCGGAACTGGCCGACGATGCCGCCGCGGCGCTGGGCCAGGCCGATGTGGTGCTGTGCGTGCAGTCGCCCGATCCGGCCCGGTTGAGCGCTTTGCGCGAAGGCGCGGCCCTGGTCGGCTTGCTGGCGCCGCAGGCCGACGCCGCCCGCGGCGAGGCGATCGTCGCCCACCGCCTGCAGGCCTTTCCGCTCGAACGTCTGCCGCGCACCACGCGCGCGCAGGCCATGGACGTGCTGAGCTCGCAGGCCGGCATGGCCGGCTACAAGGCGGTATTGATCGCCGGCCAACTGGCGCCGCGCTTCTTCCCGATGCTGACCACCGCAGCCGGCACGATCCGGCCTTCGAAGGTGCTGATCGTCGGCGCCGGCGTCGCCGGACTGCAGGCGATCGCCACGGCCAAGCGCCTCGGCGCCCAGGTCGAAGGCTTCGACGTGCGCCCGGAAACGCGCGAGCAGATCGAATCGCTGGGCGGCAAGTTCCTCGATCTCGGCGTCAGCGCCGCGGGCGAGGGCGGTTATGCGCGCCAGCTCACCGACGAGGAGCGCGCCGAACAGCAGCGCCGCCTCGGCGAGCATCTCAAGAACATCGACGTGATCGTATGCACCGCCGCGGTGCCCGGGCGCCCGGCGCCGAAGATCGTGACCGCAACGATGATCGCCGGCATGAAGCCGGGCAGCGTGCTGGTCGACCTGGCCGCCGAAACCGGCGGCAACTGCGAGCTGACGCGGCCGGGCGAAACCATCGACGTCAACGGCGTCACCATCGCCGGCCCTTTGAACCTCGCCAGCAGCGGCGCGGTGCATGCCAGCGAGATGTACGCGCGCAACGTATTCAATTTCGTCAGCCTGTTCGTCAACGACGGTGCGGTGAACTACGACTGGAACGACGAATTGTTGGCGAAGACCGTATGGCCGGAGCGTCCGGCGGCTGCGGCGACCGCGGCGGCGTAAAACCGTCGCCGGTCCGAACCGGCGGCCCTCTCTGTAGGAACGTCGCGAATTCTTCCCCTGTAGGAGCGGCGTGAGCCGCGACTGCGGGACGCGCAGCGGTTGCATCGCTGTGGTCATCCGTCGAAGCCGCGTGCTTTCGCGATTAGGGTAGGAGCGGCGCAAGCCGCGACCGCGCTGTGATGGTCTTGCGGCGCAACTCTCAAGCAAGACCGAGATCTAGATCAGACGCCAAAAGCTTCCGCCACTAAAGCGGCGGGTTACTTTCTTTTGTCATAAGCAACAAAAGAAAGCTAACCAAAGAAGTTGCTTTTCTTTGAATCAAGGGCCCGCACGAGCGATGCCGACGCGGGGCTCTACATACGGGACATCCCTGTCCCGATGAAAAACGGCCCGCATCCTTGCGCGCCGCCCTTCGGGTCTTCTATTGCCTTCGCGAGTGCTCGGCGACGCACAGCCAAAGGCAGAGGCAGAGCATCGGATCGAAGTGGCTTCGACAGATTTTCGTCAGCCGAGATTTGCGGTCGCGGCTCGCGCCGCTCCTACCCAAGAGCGACCGCGTTGTCGTTGCCTTGATGCGCTTGGCGCAGTACCGAGCTAGCGAGAACACACGTAGACCCGGAGGGCGGCGCACAGGACGTGCGGCGTTTTTCGATAGGACAAGGATGTCCTATCGAAAAATCCCGGTGCGGGCATCGCACTCGTGACTTGTGCCCTTGCAAGGAGAGCCCTTTTCTTTGGTTACTTTTCTTTTGGGCTTAGCAAAAGAAAGTAACCCGGCC
>NZ_JBQEOE010000090.1:0-5790 GCF_052045105.1 Lysobacter sp. 22409
TAGCGGACGGAAGCTCTGCTCTTGCTTGAGAGACACGCCGGAGGCCGCGAGAACGCGGTCGCGACTTGCGTCGCTCCTACTCTTGAAGCGGCGACCGTTACGCCTCAACCTCGTGACGGCCCCAGCTGGAACCCAGGGTAGGAGCGGCGCAAGCCGCGACCGCGGTGTTGCGGCGCATCACTCAAACAAAATCCAGATCCAGATCCAGATCCAGATCCAGATCAAACGCCAAGAGCTTCCGCCACTAAAGCGGCGGGTTACTTTCTTTTGTCATAAGCAACAAAAGAAAGGTAACCAAAGAAAAATGCTTTTCTTTGAATCACAGGCCCGCACGTTCAATGCCGACGCAGGGATTTTTCATACGGGACATCCCTGTCCCGATGAAAAACGGCCCGCATCCCTGCGGGCCGCCCTCTGGGTCTTCTCTAGCCTTCGCTAGTGCGAAACGACGCACAGCAACAGCAACAGCAACAGCAGAATCTTCGCGACAACGGCGATAACTTTTGTAGGAGCGACGTCAGTCGCGACCGCGCAGCTTCGGTCTTGCGGCGAAACCCGCCAAAACCACCACACATCCAGCTGAGGGGCGATAGGGCAAGCCCTTCCCCCAATCAACGCCGCGCAGCGATGACGATATCGCCGCCTGAGGACTCGTCGACCGCGACCGGATACAACTCCTCCAAGGCCTCGACGAACGCATGCGGGTCGTCGCTGCGGAACACGCCGCTGACACGCAGGCGCGCGACTTGCTCGCCGCCCAGGACCATGCGCCGGCGGCTATAACGGTTGAATTCGGCGACCGCGGCCGACAAGGCCTGGTCTTCGAACACCAACTTGCCCGACAACCAGGTCGGCAAGGCGCCGGGCGCCGCCGGTGCCAACCGGTGTAGCGGCTGGTGCTTGCGGAAGCGCGCCTTCTGGCCGGGGTCGAGCGTGCCGAGCGCAGCCTGTCCGGCATCGGCGGTCGGCGCCGCCAACAAGGCGACCCGGCCTTCGACCAGGGCGACCTCGGTCGTGTCGTTGCGCCGGTAAACCTCGAACTCGGTGCCGACCGCGCGGACGCTACCGTCCTCGGTATGCACCAGGAACGGCCGCTTGGCCTTGGCCACGCGAAAATAGGCGCGACCGCGATCCAGGACGATGCGGCGCTCGGCGCCGGAAAAATCGACGACCAGGCGGCTGTCGGTGTCCATGCTGACGCGCGAACCGTCATCGAGGGCGATGGTGCGGCTTTCGCCGACCTGGGTGACATACACGGTCTCCGGCACTGGCCGCTGCAACCCGCGCGGCACCACCGCGGCCAAGGCCAACACCGCAGCAAGCGCGCCGGCGCCCAGGGCATAGCGCGCCCAGGCGACAGGCGCGCGGCTGCGACGCTTCGGCGCTGCCGGCACCACCGCATCGCGCAGGCGTTCGGCGATCTGCGGATGCTGGGCGTGCTCGCCGGCCGCCGACCACAGCCGCTCGATGCGCTCATAGGCGGCACGATGGCGCGCATCGGCGGCCATCCAGTGCTGCCAGCCCTGGCGGTCGCTTTCGGCGACGTCGTCGGCGCGCAGGCGCGCGAACCAGGTCGCGGCCTGGCGACGGAACGGGTCGCCGCCCTCGATCACGTTGAGACGCGGTGGTTTCACGAGCCTCCCAGACGCGTATCGAAATGCAGCAAGGCGCGCATCATGTTTTTCTCCACTGCGCTCACACTGATCTCCAAACGTTTGGCGATGGCGCTATAGGTCAGGCCTTCGTAGCGCTGCAGCAGGAACACCTGGCGGCAGCGCGGCGACAACTCGTCCAGCGCCGCCAGGAACGCCTGCAGGCGGCGGTTACCTTCGTAGACGCATTCGCCGTGCGGGTCCTCACTCGGCCAGTCCTTGGCGACCTCGTCGATCGACACGTGCTGCAGCACCTGATGGCTCTTGTCGCGGCGGAAGCGGTCGCGCAGCAGGTTCGAGGCGATCTGCAACAAGAAGGCCTCGACGTTGAGCACGCCGCTCAGCGACGGCATCCGCACCAGGCGCACCAGGGCTTCCTGGGCCAGGTCCTCGGCATCGTCGGCCGATTGCAGATGACGCGAGAAATAGCGGACCAGGGCCGGGCGGTAACGGGCGATCAGCAGCGGCAGATCGGCAACGCACGGGGCATCGCAAGCACCCAGCGTATCGCCGGCTTCGCCGCTGTTCATGACCCCTCCCCCGCTATCGGACAAGCGGACGCTACGGCACCGGCCGGCCGCCGGCAAGCCTGCCGAAAGGCGAGTGAGGGATCCGTGGCAAGCTGCGTCTACATCGGTGGGGAAAGGACAACAGTCGAAGGATCGAGTTCGCAGTCACTCATCGGGGAGCGTTGCAATGGGGATCGTTTCACAGCGTCGCGCAGCACAAGGCAGTCGTTCTAACGGTACGGATTCGAACAAGCAGGCATCGGCGGGGGCCGATCCGGGACATACGCTGAAAACAAGCGCGCACACGCATTGCGCTCGGCGCCCGTTGTCGGTCGCGCTGAGCCTGGCGCTCGGTCTGTCGACCCTGGTCGCCGCGGCGCCGGCGCTCGCCCAGCAGGCGCAGGACAGCGCGCATCACTACGCCTTGCCGAGCCAATCGCTGGCCGCGGCGCTGAACCAAGTGGCGTCCTCGTCGGACGCGCAAATCCTGATTCCGCCGGACCTGGTGCGCGGCCGCATCGCCCCAGCCCTGTCCGGCCGCTACACCACCCGCGAGGCGGTCACCCGCCTGCTTGCCGGCAGCGGCCTGAGCTTCCGCGTCACCCAGAGCGGCGTCATCGCGATAGTGACTGCGCGCGAACCGGCGCCGCCCAAGGCCAAGCCGGCGAGCTCGCGCGAGCCCGCGGCCAAGGCCAAGGCGGAGCCCGATCCGACCGAACTGGCGGCGATCCAGGTCACCGGTTCGCGCATCAAACGCGCTGAAATCGAAGGCCCGTCGCCGGTCACCGTGATCACCGCCGAACAGATGGAACGCGAGGGCCACGCCACCGTGTTCGAGGCGCTGGACACCCTGGTGATGGCCAACGGCGCGGTCGAAACCGAACTGTCGGGCGGTTTCTCCGCCAACGCCCATCCGCTCAACCTGCGCGGCCTGGGCCCCGGCCGTTCGCTGTTGCTGATCGACGGCCGCCGCGCCGCCGACTACCCCTTCCCGTACGAAGGCCGCAGCAACTTCCAGAACTTCGGCAACATTCCGTCCGGCGCGGTCGAGCGCATCGAAATACTCGCCGGCGGCGCGTCCGCCATCTACGGCGCCGATGCGGTGTCCGGCGTGGTCAACATCGTGCTCAAGCGCAATTACCAGGGCGACGAGGTCAAGCTGCGCGCCGGCAGCAGCACCATGGGAGGGCGCGACCGTTTCGACCTGCAATGGACCGGCGGCAAGACCGGCGAGCGCTGGGGCGTCACCTACGCCTTCCAGGCCTACAACCAGGAACTGTTGTACGGCTTCCAGCGCGACGACTGGGACCTGCGCGCCAATCCGAGCCCGGACCCGCGGCTCGGCGTGCAGCCCGACGCCGGTCTGCGCATCCGCCGCGGCAGCAGCAGTAGCAGCAGCCCGCTGATCGCGCCGCCGGCCGGCACCTGCGAGCGCTGGGGCGACGAGTTCCAACGCCACACCTACAAGCGCATCAGTTCCGGCAACGTGCAGAGCCTCGGCGATGCCTGCGGCACCTGGAAGGACGTCGGCTACCAGCACCTGAGCAAGGGCAAGAACGAACTCGCCGGGTACGTGTTCGGCACCTGGGATTTCTCCGACGACCTGCAGGGCTGGGGTTCGGTGCAGGCCTGGCGCTCGCGGGTCGAGTCGCTCGGCGGCTTCGAGAGCATCACCGGTCCGCATACCGACGGCGTCGGCCGTCGCGGCGACTTCTACGACCCGCAGTTCAACGCGGTGATCGCGCCCACGCGCTTGCTGACCCCGGTCGATCTCGGCGGCGTCGAGCAGATGAACCAGCACTACCGCGAACGCTCGCTCGACATCGCGCTCGGCCTGCGCGGCAAGATCGGCGACGGCTGGGATTGGGACGCGACCGTCAGCCGCGCCGAGTACCAGTTCGAACGCACCCGCCGGCGCATGGTCGGCAACCTGGTCAACGATTATTTCTTCGGCAAGCAACTGGGCACCCGTCCCAATGGCGTGCCGATCTATCGCTTGAACCTGCCGCGCTGGTACCGGCCGATGACGCCGGAGGAATACGAGTCGATCTCCACCCTCGCCAAGTACGAGGCCGAGTCGTGGGTCAACACCGCCAGCTTCGTGCTCACCGGCGATCTGTTCGAATTGCCGGCCGGCCCGGTCGGCGTCGCCACGGTGCTGGAAGCGAGTTCGCAAGGCTACGACCTCTCCAGCGATGCGCGCGTGCAGCCCGGCGTGGTCCAGCTCTACAACCTCACCGGCACCAACGGCGGCGGCGAACGCGACCGCTATGCCGCGGGCGTGGAGTTCAGCATTCCGATCCTGAGCACGCTCAAGGGCAGCCTGGCCGGCCGCTTCGACAAGTACGACGACATCACCGCGGTCGACGACGCCAAGACCTGGAACGCCGGCCTGGAATGGCGCCCGACCGACAACCTGCTGATCCGCGGCGCCTACGCCACCAGCTTCAAGGCGCCGGACCTGCACTGGGTCTTCAGCGAAGGCAGCGGCAGCTTCGGCAGCGCGGTCGACCCCTGGCGCTGCATCGCCGCAGGCGCCAACCCGGGCTGCTCGGGCTATAGCTACAACGTCTTCAGCTTCACCGAGGGCGACCCAAACCTGGAAGAGGAAACCGGCAAGTCGTGGAGCGTCGGTGCCGTCTGGGACGTCTTCGACGGCTTCTCGGTCACCGCCGATTACTGGAGCATCGAACTCGACGGCGCGATCGAACGTCTCAGCCCGACCAGCATCCTCGAAGGCGAAGCCGGCTGCCGCACCGGCAAGCAGCTCAATGGCCAGCCGTTCGCATTCGGGCCCGACTCGGGTTATTGCCGCAACGTCACCGCCCTGGTGACACGGCGCCCGGAAGGCAGCGAAGCCATCGACCGCATCGCCGAGGTCAAGTCGGCGCCGCTCAACCAGTCCTACCGCCGCGTCACCGGCATCGACGCCAGCGTCAACTGGCGGCTCAAGACCGAGCGCTACGGCGACTACCGTTTCGACCTGAGCTGGTCGCATACGCTGAAGTCCGAACGCCAGGTGTTCGCCACCGACCCGATCGAAAAGGACTGGCGCGACGACCCGACCAACCTCGACTTCCGCAGCCGCCTGCGGGCGGGTGCGAGCTGGCGCGCCGGCGACTGGTCGTCGAGCCTGTTCATGACCCGCTACGGCAGCCTGCCGAAGGCGAACGGCCTCGGCCGCACCGGCGTGTATTTCCTTTGGAACGCCAACATCGGCAAGCAGATCACCGACCAGGCCACGATCAAGTTCTTCGTCAACAACCTGTTCAACAGCACCCACCCGGACGACGAGACCAACACCTCGTTCCCGTATTTCTACGATGCCTACAGCCCGATCGGCCGCGAGTTCGCGATCGAGTACGAGTATCGGTTCCGTTGATTGGGGATACGGCGCGTGGCGGCGTCGGCGGTGAGCGTCACGTCGCCATCGTCGCAATCTGTCATTGTCCTTGCGATTGACCTTGCCGTTGCCGTTGCCGTTGCCGTTGCCGTTGCCGTTGCCGTTGCCGTGAAAGCTTGGCGCAGTAGCGAACTCGCGAGAACACCTGGAGACCCGGAGGGCGGCGCACAGGACGTGCGCCGTTTTTCGATAGGACAAGGATGTCCTATCGAAAAATCCCGGCGCT
>NZ_JBQEOE010000091.1:0-5191 GCF_052045105.1 Lysobacter sp. 22409
CGGCAAAGCAGATCAAAATCTCGGCAACGGCAACGGCAACGGCAACGGCAACGGCAACGGCAACGGCAACGGCAACGGCAGGGGCAGGGGCAGGGGCAGGGGCAGGGCAGGCACCTGGCCAGAGCCGAGGCGTCAGGGCCAGGGGCGCCGATTTGCGCCATGCGCTGGGCGCTTGAATCCTGCCCACCGTGCCGCATCTCATCGACAGGGCGTCCTTCGACGCAAACGGAGACAAGACGATGGCCGGTTCCTCCATTCCTGGCGTGGGCGCGTTCAAACAGCGCATGCCGCAACGTGAAGATGCGTTGCCCGGGCGCGGTGCGCCGCTGCCGCTGGACAATGTCCATCATGTCCTGGGGCGGCCGTTGCGAGACGATTTCGAAGGGCTGGCGCGGGTCCAGTTCGGCATGGGCTGTTTCTGGGGCGCCGAACGCAAGTTCTGGTCGCTGCCGGGGGTGTTCACGACCGCGGTCGGGTACTCGGGTGGTTACACCCCGAATCCGAGTTATCGCGAGGTCTGCAGCGGGCAGACCGGGCACACCGAGGCGGTGTTGGTGGTGTACGACCCCAAGCTGATCGGGTTCGACGATTTGCTCAAGGTGTTCTGGGAGAGCCACGACCCGACCCAGGGCATGCGCCAGGGCAATGACGAGGGCACTCAGTACCGCTCGGCCTTGTACTGCGAGACCGACAGCCAGTACCAGGCCGCATTGGCCAGCCGCGATGCCTTCCAGGCGAAGTTGCGCGGAGCCGGGTTCGGCGAGATCACCACCGAGATCGCGCAGCCGGCGCCGACCTTCTATTACGCCGAGAACGAGCACCAGCAGTATCTGTCGAAGAACCCGATGGGCTATTGCGGTCTCGGCGGCACCGGGGTGAGTTGCCCGATCGGCGTGGTCTGAGCAGGCCAATCCAACCGACCCGAGGAACGGCGCACATCGGTGCGCCGTTTTTCGTTGATCCGTTCGTGCCTGGCCAGCAACGCGAGCGCTCTGGTTATACGATCATCTGCAACGGCGATGTTGGGCGTTCGAGCTGCGTACCGGACTCAAGCGAACTCGCGCGCGAACATGGCGCGGTATTGGCGGATGGCATCTTCCTGTTCCGGCACCAGGATTCGCAGGCAGGCCTGCGCGAAAGAGATCGGCGCGGAACCCGATGCGCTGACGACCAGGCCGTCGCTGATGCAGCTGCCGTCGCGGTACGACGCCTTGCCACCGTATCCCGGCACATCGTCGAGATAGCCCGGCTCGTTGCTGGTGTGCGCGCGATCGTCGAGCAGTCCGGCCTGCGCCAACGCGCGGGTTGCGCCGCAGATGCCAGCGACCGGCCGGCCGGCGGCGACGCGGGCCTTGATCGCGGCCAGGATCGGCGCGGGCGCGGGCGCCTGTTCCCACAGCGGACTGCCCGGCAACACCCACAGGTCGGCGGCGAGCGGATCCAGTTCGGACAAACGGTGTTGCGGTTGCAGGGTCACCCCGCCCATCGAGGTCAGCGGGGTGGCTTCGATGGCGGCGATGGCGGTCTGCAGGCCGAAGAAGGCTCGCGCCGCGGCGAGGATGGGGCCGTACTCCCAGTCCGCGGGTTGGTCGATCATCATCGCCACGATGGTCTTGCTCATGTCGCGCTCCTGCTGCGGTGGGAGGAGCATCATGGCGCAGTCGTCGCTTGTGGGCTCGACGATGTTCGCCTGCGTTCTCGCGACTGTGACCGCCGTTACCGCGTTCAGTACGCCTGGATCGAACAGGCGTAGACCAATTCGCAGGCGCCCTTGCCGCTGTCGGTGCGGCTCATCGAGCTGTCCCAACGCATGCCTTCGTCGGTCTCGACCCGTACCAGCCAGCCATCGACGCGCACGCGCTGGTCCTTGCGCACGCGCTTGAGCGCGCGGGCGACTTCGGCGTTGGCCGGAATGATGTGCAGATTGCCGACCGAGCGTTGCATCTCGTCGACCGGAATCGGCGGCTTGCCGAAGTAGCGATAGGTCAGGAACCGCACTTCCTGGGTGATGTCGAGTTGCGAGAGAACCGTGTCTTCGCGCATGCGGCCCCAGCCGATGGCCAGGTCGGTCGGCGAGAACTCGGCCTCGCGTCCCATGCGGTAGTCGCGCCGCGACAGCACCCGACCGTCGATGCTGAAGCCGGCCAGCGGCGTCACTGCGCCCGGTTCGAGCTGGAACGGCCGCAGCGTGGCCGGCACCGCGGTCTGCAAAGGTTCGGCGCCGTCGACCACGCGCGGCGGCAGCGGGCAATCGACGCTCGCGCCGTTGGCGGGTTCCGGGAAGTGCAGGGGACGCGGCGACACCGGCGAGTACCACCAGCCGATCGCGCTCAGGATCAGGCAACACACGACCCAGGCGCGTGGGCTCATCGTGCTTCCCGGGTCGGCTTGCGCGCGCCGTGGCCGTTACCGCGCGGCGGCTGCAACAGCGAGGCCGGCAACTTGCGCAGTTCCTCGGCCAGTTGCATCAGGAAATCCGACATCGCCGAGCTGCGGCGCCAGAGCATGCCGATCTGCCGGTGCGGCGGGTCGCCGCTGAAACGCAGCAGATGGATGTCGGGCGACTGCGGCACCGGCGGCTGCACTGCGAGCATCGGCAACAAGGTGATGCCTACCCCTGCGGCGACCATCTGCCGCAGGGTCTCCAGGCTGGTGGCGCGGAAGCCGTCGCGCTCGTCGGCGCCGGACAGGCGGCAGACATCGAGCGCCTGGTCGCGCAGGCAGTGGCCTTCTTCGAGCAGCAGCAAGTGCTGATCGTCGAGGTCGTGCAATTCGAGCGTGTCGCGCCCGGCCATCGGATGCTGCTGCGGCACCGCCAGCAGGAAGGGTTCGTCGAACAGGGGTTCGACATGCAGTTGGTCGTCGTGGATCGGCAGCGCTAACAGGCCGGCGTCGAGGCGGCCGTCGCGCAGGCGGGCGAGGATCTGGTCGGTCTTCTCCTCGACCAACAGCAATTCAAGACGCGGAAAGCGTTTGCGCAGCCCCGGCACCACGTGCGGCAGTAGGTAGGGGCCGAGGGTCGGGAACAGCCCCAGGCGCACCGTGCCGGCTTCCGGGTCCTGGCTGCGGCGGGCGATCTCGCTCATCTGCTCGACGTCGGCGATGACCTTGCGCGCGCGTTCGGCGATGTCGCGCCCGACCGGGGTCAGCATGACCCGGCGCGGCGCGCGTTCGACCAGCGACACCCCCAGTTCTTCTTCGAGCTTCTTGATCTGCGTCGAAAGCGTGGGTTGGCTCACGAAGCTCGCGGCGGCGGCCCGGCCAAAATGCTTGTGATCGGCCAAGGCGACCAGATATTTGAGATCACGCAGGTTCATCGATGGTCGCCAATTGATATAGACTATCGCCATAATAGGAACAATTCATTTCAGTAATCAATTGCTGGGGTGCAACATACGACCCCTAAGTTGTTCCTTCGGCAACAACCCCTCTTTACCCCTCCCATCCCTTCAAGGAGTCATCCGCATGCTTTCGATCGGCGAGAAGTTCCCGAAATTCAAGGTCAAGGCCACCGTCGGTATCGAGAACCTCGATAGCGCGTTCGCCGACATCGACAACGACACCTACAAGGGCAAGTGGCTGCTGGTGTTCTTCTACCCGAAGGACTTCACCTTCGTCTGCCCGACCGAGATCAAGGGCTTCGGCGACCTGAACCAGCAGTTCCTCGACCGCGATTGCCAGGTCCTGGCCGCCTCGACCGACAGCGAGTTCGTGCACCTGGCATGGCGCAAGGACCACAAGGACCTGCGCGACCTGCCGTTCCCCATGCTGGCCGACATCAAGAAGGACCTGACCTCGGCGCTCGGCATCCTGTCCGAAGACGGCGTCGCTCAGCGCGCCACCTTCCTGGTCGATCCGGACGGCATCATCCGTTTCGTCTACGTCACCGACGGTTCGGTCGGCCGCAACCCGCAGGAAGTCCTGCGCGTGCTGGACGCCCTGCAGACCGACGAGCTGTGCCCGTGCAACTGGAACCAGGGCGAGAGCACCCTCAAGGTCGCCTGATCCGTTCGGATCGCACGACCCGGGAGTGATTCCCCGCGGAGCCGGATTCCGTGACCCGGCTCCCCTCTGGTTCTGCCTGCGCTGTCGGCCCGCCGCCAGCGCAGTTTTCAAAGTAGTCCCGCATGCGGGCCGGCCTCGCCGGTCCTCCCTCCCTCCCGTGCGGGATGCCCACAGTCGGGGTTCGCCCCGGCTGTTCCTATCCGCTTCGTCCCGTTCGTGTCGTTTCCCAGCCAGCCGTGCGCGATGCGCATGCCCGCCAGGCGATGGCGCGTGCCCGGTCCTCGCGATCGGTGCGCCTGCGCCGCCGCGACGCGACGATCCCCCGCCGATTCCAGGAGTATTCCGATGAGCCTTTCCGATCTTCGCAACTCGCTTCCCGATTACGCCAAGGACCTCAAGCTCAACCTCGACAGCGTGCTCAGCGACGCCGGTTCGCCGGGTCTGGACGGCAAGCAGATCCGCGCCATCGCCCTGGCCTCGGCGATCGCCTCGCGCCACAAGCCGCTGGCCGCCGCGATCGAAGCCTTCGCCGCCGAGAAGCTGTCGCCGGAAGAAATCAACGGCGCCAAGGCCGCCGCGGCGGTGATGGCGATGAACAACATTTACTACCGCGCCACCCACCTGATCCAGAACGAAGAATACGGCCAGCTGCGTGCCGGCCTGCGCATGAACGTCATGGCCAGCCCGGGCATCGACAAGATGACCTTCGAACTGGCGTCGCTGGCGGTGTCGGCGATCAACGGTTGCGGCGCCTGCATGGATTCGCACGAGAAGGTGGTGCGCAAGCACGAAGTCAGCGCGCAGGGCGTGCAGAGCTCGCTGAAGATCGGTGCGGTGGTGCATGCGGTGGCGGTAACGTTGGAGCAGATGTGATCGGTTGATCTGCTCTGGCAGCTAGAGTTCTTGCGAAATCGCCGGCGAAAGCCGGCGATTTTTGTTTCGGGGCGTGGCAGCGTATCCCGATCTGTTTGTGCAACTCTTTGCCTTCCACCTTCCACCTTCCACCTTCCACCTTCCACCTTCCACCTTCCGCCTTCCGCCTTCCGCCCTTGCCTTTGCCGTTGCTCGGCGCGGCATCGAACGAGCGAGAACACACGTAGACTCGGAGGGCGCCGCACAGGACGTGCGGCGTTTTCCGATAAGACAGGGACGTCTTATCGGAAAATCCCGGCGCGGGCATCGCACT
>NZ_JBQEOE010000092.1:0-5147 GCF_052045105.1 Lysobacter sp. 22409
ATTTTCCGATAAGACGTCCCTGTCTTATCGGAAAACGCCGCACGTCCTGTGCGGCGCCCTCCGGGTCTACGGTTGCATCGTTAGATCCGAGCTGCGCCAAGCTTTCACGGCAACGGCAACGGCAACGGCAACGGCAACGGCGACCGCAACCGCTCACCCTCGCTGACCATAAGCCCCGACGATCCGGACCGGTGTTAGAGGGTCCGCGAGCCAACCAAGCGACGACTGCCGTGTGCGCTACTGCCGTACACAGCGCCACCAGTAAGCCCGCGCATATCGTGGCCGCGGCCGGTCTTGGCTACACTGCCGCCATGTCCGCAGACATCGACGCTTCCGAATCGCTGGGCCTGTTTCCGCTGCACACCGTGCTCGTGCCCGGTGCGGCGCTCGGTTTGCGCGTGTTCGAGCGACGCTATCTGGACCTGGTGCGCGATTGCGGCCGACAGGGGCGCGGTTTCGGCGTCTGCCTGATCATCGACGGCAACGAGGCCGGTGCGCCGGCCGCGGCCGCGGCTTACGGCACCGAGGCGGTGATCGAGGATTTCGGTACCGGCGAGGACGGTCTGCTGACCTTGCGCGTGCGCGGCGTGCGGCGCTTCCACGCCGAGCGCGTGCGGGTGCGCGACAACGGCTTGCAGGTCGCCGAGGTGCAGTGGTGCGCGCCGGAACCGAGCGAGGTCGTGCGGCCCGAGCATTCGTTGCTGGTCACCTTGCTGGAGCACCTGCTCGAACAGATCGGCGGCGAGCATGCCAAGGCGCCGAGTTCGTGCATGGACGACGCAGCCTGGGTCGGCTGGCGGCTGACCGAACTATTGCCGCTGTCGTTGACCCAGAGACAGGCGCTGCTGCAGATGGATGGGCCGCATCAGCGCCTGGATCACCTGCTGACGGTATTGCCCTAAGCCCGCACGCACGGTTTGATCGATCGGCGCCGCACATGCGGGCGCCGATCACGCGGTGCACTCACGGCGCCGGGTCGGTACCCGGCACTCGATACTGCGATTGCAGGCGCAGCACGCGCGTGCCGTTCTTCGGGTGCGCCTGTTCGATCATGGTGAAGCCGGTCAACGCCTTGCGTACTTCGGCATGGGCGCGGCCGTCGTCGGATTCCGGCAGCCACAAGGCGGCGGCGTTGAAGGGCTTGTTCAAGCGCAGGGTCTGGGTGGTGCCGACCCACAGCGGGGTGCCGTCGGACAGCACCGCCGGCGCCGGCCATAAGCGCAGGGCGTACTGCACGTCCGGGCTCGGCCCGTCGCGCAGCATCAGCAGCGCTTCGGCCTGCGCATCCAGCGTCGCCGGCAGCACGATCTGATCGCGCGCAGGCGCATCGTCGTCGAGCAGGGCGATGGTCGCTAGCCAGTTGGCTTGCTCCTGCACGCGCCAACCGTTGGCTTCCAGGCTCGCGCGCAGCGGCGGCAAGGGGCCGGCGATCTGGATGTCGAGCGGCCAGCGCTGGCGCACGTCGCTTTCGTTGCGTTGCGCCGGCAGCGTCGCCCAGTCGCTCTTCCACCACGGCCCGGCTTCGAGCACGGTGGTCGGCGTGGCGGCGGCGAATTTCGCCAGCAAGGCGTCGGCCGAGCGCGGCGCATGCCACAGCGCGGCGGCGACGAAGACGGTATAGAACAGCCAGGCCAACGGCCGCATCCAGAACGAGCGCGCGACGTGGCGGCGATACGCGATGCCGAGCAGCAACAGCCAGACGATGCCGAACAAGGTGCCGCCGACCAGGTCGCTGGGCCAGTGCGCGCCCAGGTAGAGACGGGCGAAGCCGACCAGGGTGGTGACCACGCCGGCCAGCAGATACGGCCATACGCGTTGCCGGCCCGGTAGTTCGCGTGCGATCAGCACGGCGAAGAAGCCGAACACGATCGTGGTCATCGTCACTGCGACCGAAGGGAAACCGAAGCCGGCCGGCGCGGTCGGCGGGCGCGGCATGTCGATCGCCGCTTCCAGCAACGACGTCAGGGCGAGGCCGAACACGATCGCGCCGACCCAGTGCGCCGCCGCCATCCAGCGCCGGCGCCAGGCCAGGTAGACCAGCACCGCGAGCGAGGCCGGGCCGAGCACGGAGGCATCGCCCAGGCTCGCCAGCCCCGCCATCAAGCGGTCGGCGAGCGGATTGCGCAAAGTCCACATGAACTCGTGGACGCTGTGGTCGATCGCCAGCGGGCCGCCGCTCGCAAGCAGGGTGGCGAGCAGGGTGAACCAGATCCAGCTGATCCCGAGCAGGCACACCGCAAGCATCACCAGCGAGGCCGATTCGGGGCGATTGGGGTCGATCAGGGCCGCGGCGTAGCGGCCCAGGCGCGGATGCGCGCGGGTCCAGCGCAAGGCGCGCGCGAGCAGGTTGTTGGCGTGCGAGGCGAACCAGCGCCAGGTGTAGAGCACCGTGGCCCAGACCAGGGCGACCGCGACCAGCAAGGCGCCGAGCACGATCGCGAGGCGATCGGCGACCGCGGCGACGGCGTCGTAGGAAGCGCCGAGCACCCAGCCGGGTGCGAGGAACAGCGCCGACCACACCAGGCAGGCGCCGAAGCTCGGGATCGCGTAGCGCTTCATCGGCATCTTCAACATGCCGGCGATCGCCGGCACGAACGGCCGCACCGCGCCGACGAAGCGCGCGATCACGATGCTCTTGCTGCCGTGGCGGCGGAACAGGCCTTCGCCGCGGTCCAGCCATTGCGGATAACGCGAGAACGGCCAGCGCTGGCGCAATTGCGGCCCCCAGCGGTAGCCGACCCAGTAGCTCAGGCCGTCGCCGGCGAAGGCGCCGAGGGTCGAGCAGACCAGCGCATACGGGCCGCTGATGTGGCCGAGGCCGACTAGGGTGCCGACGGCGAACAACAGGGGCAGGGCGGGCACCACGATGCCGACGATGACCAGGGCATCGCAGAACGCGATCAAGAAGATCACGATGCCTGCGGCGATCGGATTGGCCGCGATCCATGCGGTCGCGCTTTCTAGCCAGGCAGGTTCCATCGGCCGATTATAGGCAGCGATGTCTGTTGCGCGGATGACTGCCCGTGCTTGACGGCAGGTCGTGACCTACGGCACTGCCTGGGGGCGGGAATGGGGAATAGGCAATAGGGAATCGAGAATCGTAAGCGCTTGCCCTACCTCGGCCGATGCATTCGCCTGTCCCGACTCCCGACTCCCGATTCCCGATTCCCGATTCCCGATTCCGACCCCGGCTACACTGGCGGCATGTCCCGTGATGTCATCGAAGTCGCCGCACTCAAGGCCGACAGCTTCGGCCGTATCGCCCTGATGCGCGATGGCGACGGGCTGTTCGTGCGCCGCGATCTGGGCCACGTGCCGTGGTGGTTGCGTGTGCCGGCCTGGTGGCTGGCGCGGCGCGAGGCGCGCGCGCTGCAGCGCGTCGACGGCCTCGAGGCCACCCCGCAGTTGCTGCGTTGGGACGGGCGCCGGCTCGACCGCAGCTATCTCGACGGCGCCGCCATGTACCAACGCCCGCCGCACGGCGACCTGGCTTATTTCCGTCAGGCCCGGCGCCTGCTGCAGCGGCTGCATCGGCGCGGCCTGGCCCATAACGACTTGGCCAAGGAGGCCAACTGGCTGGTGTTGGTCGACGGCCGCCCGGCGATCATCGATTTCCAGCTCGCCACCCGCGGCGACCCGCGTTCGCGCTGGATGCGCCTGCTGGCGCGCGAAGACCTGCGCCATCTGCTCAAGCACAAACGCACCTATTGCCCGCAGGCGCTGACGCCGGTCGAACGGCGGGTGCTCAAGCGCCATTCCTGGTTGCGCGAACTCTGGTTCGCGACCGGCAAGCCGGTTTACCGCTTCGTCACCCGGCGCATCCTGCATTGGGAAGACAACGAGGGGCAGGGGCCCAAGCCTTGACGGCCGGGATTCGGGATTAGGGATTCGTTGAAACCGCGCGGCGATCAGGCCGAGCCGCGTTGACGCCGGCATCGCGTGCGGCCTGCTTCCGTACGCACAGGCCGCGCAAGCGCATGGTGCACCCGGTCCGCTACGATCCGCCGATACGGCCGCGCCGTCGCGGTACACGAACTGGCAGCGTCGTCGCTGTGTTTGCGTTCCGCGCATCGGTCGAATCCTTTGTCCAGCGCAGGGCTTCCGCTCGGGAGCTCCGCGTCCGCCCCCCCAGGAGCTTCCATGAGCAGCTTGTCCGGCAAGACCATCTTCATCACCGGCGCCTCGCGCGGCATCGGCCGCGAAATCGCGCTGCGCGCCGCGCGCGACGGCGCCAACATCGCCATTGCCGCCAAGTCTTCGGTCGCCAATCCCAAGTTGCCGGGCACGATCCACAGCGTCGCCGCCGAAGTCGAAGCGGCCGGTGGCCGCGCACTCGCGCTCAAGTGCGATATTCGCGAAGAAGACGAAGTCAACGCTTCGGTCGCCGCGGTCGTCGACACCTTCGGCGGCATCGACATCCTGATCAACAACGCCAGCGCGATCTGGTTGCGCGGCACCCTCGACACGCCGATGAAGCGTTTCGACTTGATGCAGCAAGTGAACTCGCGCGGCAGCTTCCTGTGCGCGCAGGCCTGCTTGCCGTACCTGCAGCAGGCCGCGAACCCGCACATCCTGACCCTGGCGCCGCCGCCGAGCCTGGACGTGAAGTGGTGGGCGCCGCATACCGGCTACACCCTGGCCAAGATGGGCATGAGCTTCGTGACCCTGGGCCTGGCCGGCGAATTCGGCCCGAAGGGCATCGCCGTCAACGCGCTGTGGCCGAGGACGATCATCGCCACCGATGCCTTGAACCTGATCCCGGGCATCCCGATGGACCGCTGCCGCAAGCCGAGCATCGTCGCCGATGCGGCGCATGCGGTATTGGTGCGCCCGGCGCAGGGGTTCTACGGACGTTTCCTGATCGACGAGGAAGTGCTCGGCGAGGCCGGGGTGACCGACTTCAGCGAATACGCAGTGGATGCGAGCAAGCAGCCGCTGCCGGATTTGTTTCTCGATTGATGGCGTTCTGGATGGGGAGCGGCGCAGTGCGCCGTTCTCCACCTGCGCTCTGGGTAGGAGCGGTGTCCTACTGCCGTTGCCGTTGCCGAGATTTTGATCTGCTTTGCCGCTTTGCCGCTTTGCCGGTCAAGTGGAGACCCGGAGGGCGGCGCACAGGACGTGCGCCGTTTTTCGATAGGACAAGGATG
>NZ_JBQEOE010000093.1:0-4643 GCF_052045105.1 Lysobacter sp. 22409
CCGCGTTAGCGGACGGAAGCTCTGCTCTTGCTTGATCGATACCCGGCGAGATCGGTCGCGACTTACGTCGCTCCTACAGGGGTGACAGCTCTGCACTTGCTTGGGTTTTCAGAAGCAAGATCAAACGCTAAAAGCTTCCGCCACTAAAGCGGCGGGTAACTTTCTTTTGTCTAAAGCAACAAAAGAAAGTCACCAAAGAAAAATGCTTTTGCTTTGAATCACAGGCCCGCACGCTCGATGCCAACGCAGGGATTTTTCATACGGTACATCCCTGTCCCGATGAAAAACGGCCCGCATCCCTGCGGGCCGCCCTCCGGGTCTTCGATTGCCTTCGCTAGTGCGCGGCGACGCACGGCAACAGCAACAGCAACAGCAACAGCAACAGCAACTGCAACGGTGACACGGCTCTTGAGTAGGAGCGGCGCAAGCCGCGACCGCGCCGCTTGCGGCTACGCCGTACTACCGTTTGCCCGGCAAACTACCGTGCCACCGTAGCTGCCCGCCATGCCGGCCGCTTGCCGGCGCTAATGCCCAACCTCAACGCACCTCGAACTCATAGATCCGCGTCGCCGGATCGCCGTTCTGGGTGGGGGTGCCGATGTTGAGCTTGATGTATCGGGCCGAGGTCGCGCTGATCGAATGGGTCGAGGTGCTGGCGGTATTTGCGGTCACCGTGACCGGGGTGCTCCACGACGTGGCGTTGGTCGAGGTCTGGATGGTGAAGGCCTTGGTGTTCCAGGAGGTGGATTCGCCACCGGCGCCGGCGTGCTTGACCACGAAACTGCTGACCGTCTGCGCCGAGCCCAGGTCGACCTGCAACCAGGCGGAAGAGGCCAGCGAACAGAACTTGTCGGTGTTGCCGCCGGACACGCTGCCGTTGACGGCCTTGGCCGGGCCTTCGTTGCTGTTGCACGCGCTCGAACCGGTTGCGGGTTTGTTGAGCGCAAGGTTGACGTTGCCGCTGCCGACCGAGACGGTCTGGGTCTTGGTGTGGGTCGCTCCGCCGTTGTCGGTCACGGTCAGGCTGACGGTGTAATTGCCGGCGCTGGCGTAGGTGCGGCTCGGGTTGGTAGCGGTCGAGGTGCCGCCGTCGCCGAAGTTCCAACTGCGCGAGGCGATCGTGCCGTCGGCGTCGCTGGAGGAATCGCTGAAGTTCGCGGTCAGGCCGCTGATGCTGACGCCGAAGTTCGCCACCGGTGCGGTATTGCCGCTGACGGCGTTGTTGATCGCGGCGGCGTATTGCGCGGTCGTACCCTGCGCCCAGCACTTCTGGATGTCGTCGTACAGCCACAGGAAGCCGCCGCTGATTCCGGCGCTGGTCTTCCAGCCGGCCATGCGGGTCTGCACCTGCGTCGGGCTGTCGCCGGCGGTGCAGCCGGTGCCGTGCTTGGTCCACAGGCCGGGCATGACGGTCATGCCCATCGCGGTGTTCCAGCTCGCCGGGTCGTTGCCGGCGCCGCCGTCGTAGACCTGCAGGTAGATACGGTCGACCGAGCTGCCGAGGTTGTCCTTCACGCCTCGCCAGAAGCTGGTGTTGGTGTAGGGCGCGAAGGTGATCTTGTAGCCGAGCCCGACCAGCATCTGGCCGAACTTGGTGGTGTCGGCGACGTTGTAGTGGCTTTCGTCGTCGAAGTTGACCGCGTCGGCGTCGGTGGCGGTCTTCAGCGCCTGGAAGTTGCGGTAAAGGATGCTGGTGCTGCCGGTGCCGCAGACGATGGTGGTGCCGCAGCCGGCGGCGGTGCCGTTGGCCAGGTTGGCCATGCGTTCGAAGTCGGGCACGCCCCAGGCGCCGATCGAAACTTCCACGCGCTTGACCGAAGTCGGCGCGGTCTTCAACGAAGCCAACCGTGCCGGCCAGTCGGCGTCGGCGCCCATATACGCGCCGTTCTTGACGATCGGGATGTCGTTATAGACCAGGTCGCCATTGGCCTCGATATGGACGCTCCACAGAAACACCGTGGTGAAGCCGGAATTGCGCAGGTCGTTGATGACGGTCTGGCCGCCGGAATAGAACGGGCCGCCGCCGAAGATCGCCGACTCGGCGGCGGCCGCGGTCGGCGCGATGGCGGCCAACGCCAGCGCGATAAAGGCCGGCAGCGCACGCGAGAACGTTCGGGCCGTGGCGCCGATGGAGTGGAGGCGGGTCGGTAGGTGCTGGTTCGACTTCGGCATGGAACGTTCCCCTGCAATGAGCGTCACGGCGTGACGCGATGGCGTCGATGCGCGCGGTTTGCGATGGCGAGCGATTGCGCTCCATCGCCACGACGCGCTCCCTGTCGCCGATGGCGGCGACGCGGCCACATTGGGAGGGCCAAAATCGGCGTGTCAACATTTGGATCGATTTAAATAAGGGTAAAAAAGTTTAAATGCGGCGCGGCCGGGATTTTTTCCCTTTCAATCAAGGCGCTGCGCATGCCGTCTGCGAATCATGAAACCGGGATGCATCGCGCGTTGCCTCGCGCGGGCGCGCTGCGTCGCAACAGGCTTTCGCGCGGAGACGGCGCGATCGAGCCGCGGCTCCGGCGCAAATAACCGGCGCAAATGACCGGTGTGATCAACCGGCGTGAATAAAGTGTGCTTTCGGCGTGCGGCGCGTGATCGAGGCATCACGAAGGAGGGCGATTCGACCGTTGCGACCCACGCGGTGTGACCGGATTCGCGAATCGGAATGCGCGCATCCGCAATCGCCTCGCGTACGATGCCGCGATGAATTCCCCCAGCGACCCCCATCACGACCCCGGCGCCGAGCGTATCGAGGCTGCGCTGTGTTCGGCACGGGCGCTGATCGGCCGCGGCGAAGCCGAATTGCTGCTCGCGCATGCGCTGGAGCGGCCGCGCAGTTGGCTGTTCGCCCACGACGACCACGTGATGGACGCGGAGGTTGCCCAACGTTACCGCCGCCTGGTCGAGCGTCGCCTCGCCGGCGAACCGGTGGCTTATCTGCTCGGGCAGCGCGGCTTCTGGCGTTTCGACCTGGCGGTGACGCCGGCGACGCTGATCCCGCGTCCGGAGACCGAACGCCTGGTCGAACTGGCCCTGGGACTGCTTGCCGAAGATCGCGACCTGACGATCGCCGACCTCGGCACCGGCAGCGGCGCGATCGCTCTGGCCCTGGCGTTCGAGCGGCCGCGCGCGCGGGTGATCGCGGTGGATTTCAGCACCGACGCGCTCGAGGTCGCTCGCGCCAACGCGGCCTCGCTGCAACTGGGCAATGTCGAGTTCCGCCACGGCGACTGGTTCGCGCCTTTGGCCGGCGAACGTTTCGACCTGATCGCGAGCAACCCGCCATACATCGAGGACGACGACGCCCACCTGCAGCAGGGCGACTTGCGTCACGAGCCGCGCAGCGCGCTGGCTTCCGGCGCCGACGGGCTGGATGCGATCCGCGTCATCGCCCGCGATGCGCCGGCGCATCTGCACCCGGGCGGCTGGCTGTTGATCGAACACGGCTGGGAGCAGGGCGCGGCGGTGCGCGCCTTGTTGACCCAGGCCGGCCTGGTCGATGCCGTCACCGAACGCGACCTCGAAGACCGCGACCGCGTCAGCCTGGCGCGCAAGCCCAACGCCTGAGAGCCGCCTCGCCGACGCCCGATCCGGTCACGCCATCGCGGCCGGGTCCCGTTAGACTTCCCGCATCCCGAATGCGAGGCCTGCGATGCGCACGCTCTATCCCGAGATCGAACCCTTCGACACCGGCACGATCCAGGTCGACGACCGCCATACCCTGTATTACGAACAGTGCGGCAACCCCGACGGCAAGCCGGTGGTGCTGCTGCATGGCGGCCCCGGCGCCGGTTGCAGCCCGAAGATGCGGCGTTTCCACGACCCGGCCAAGTACCGCATCGTCCTGTTCGACCAGCGCGGCAGCGGCCGCTCGACCCCGCATGCCGACCTCGTCGATAACGGCACCTGGGAACTCGTGGCCGATATCGAAAAGCTGCGCGCCAAGCTCGGCATCGACCGTTGGCAGGTGTTCGGCGGTTCCTGGGGTTCGACCCTGGCGCTGGCCTATGCCGAAACTCATCCGCAGCGCGTCACCGAGCTGGTCCTGCGCGGCATCTTCATGCTGCGCCGTTGGGAACTGGAATGGTTCTACCAGGAAGGCGCCTCGCGCCTGTTCCCGGATGCATGGGAGCACTACGTCAACGCGATCCCCTCGGTCGAACGCCATGATTTGATCAGCGCGTTCCATCGCCGTCTGACCAGCGAGGACGAGAAGACCCGGCTCGACGCCGCGCGCGCCTGGAGCGTGTGGGAAGGCGCGACCAGTTTCCTTCATGTCGACGACGACTTCGTCAGCGGCCATGAGGACGCGAAGTTCGCGCTCGCCTTCGCTCGCATCGAGAACCATTACTTCGTCAACGGCGGCTTCTTCGAAGTCGAAGACCAGTTGCTGCGCGACGCGCACAAGATCGCCGACATTCCGGGCGTGATCGTGCACGGCCGCTATGACGTGGTCTGCCCGGTGCAGAACGCCTGGGAGCTGAAGAAGGCCTGGCCGAAGGCCGAGCTGACGATCACCCCGGCGTCGGGGCATTCGGCGTTCGAGGACGAGAACGTGGATGCGCTGGTGCAGGCGACGGATCGGTTTGCCTGATCGGTTTCGCCTGCGCGGCGATCCGTTTGCCGGAGGTTCCTGTAGG
>NZ_JBQEOE010000093.1:4689-4946 GCF_052045105.1 Lysobacter sp. 22409
CCGCTCCTACCCCAACGCCAGGAACGAGCCGTCGTAGTGGTTGCCTTTGCTGTTGCTGTGCGCCGATTCGTACTAGCGAAGGCAATCGAAGACCCGAAGGGCGGCCTGCATGGATGCAGGCCGTTTTTCATCGGGACAGGGATGTCCCGTATGAAAAAGCCCTGCGGCGGCATCGAACGTGCGGGCCTGTGATTCAAAGCAAAAGCATTTTTCTTTGGTTACTTTCTTTTGTTGCTTTAGACAAAAGAAAGTTACCC
>NZ_JBQEOE010000094.1:0-4860 GCF_052045105.1 Lysobacter sp. 22409
CCAGCAAGCATGTTGACCGGGAACACCTTGTCACCAGGGCAGTGCGATATAAAAACCGGGTCAGAGCACCTTTCCGTCTAACCCCTGTCGGAAGCCCTCTGACCCAGTTCGCAACGCTGTCGGAAGCCACTCTGACCCGGTTCGCAACGGCACGGCCAGGGAGTTCGTCTACAACGCCAACGACCGCATGAGCCAGGTCAAGCAGGCCGGCGTGGTCAAGGCCAGCTACCGCTATAACGCCAGGGGCGAGCGGGTCTCGCGGGCCGACAACGCGACCGGTGCGATCACCGGTTACACGCTGTACGACGAAGCCGGCCGTTGGCTCGGCGACTACGACGCCAACGGCGCGACCAAGCAGCAAGCCATCTGGCTGGGCGACGCCCCGGTCGGCCTGGTCGTCGGCGCCGGCGTCGCGCAGACCCTGCGCTACGTGCAGCCCGACCACCTGGGCACCCCGCGCGCGGTGATCGACCCGAGCCGCAACCTCACGGTCTGGACCTGGGACGCGAAGGGCGAAGCCTTCGGCAACAACCCGCCGAACCAGGACCCCGATCAGGACGGCACCGCGTTCGTGTTCGACATGCGGTTCCCGGGGCAGCGCTACGATGTCGCAAGCGGACTGGTCTATAACTACTTCCGCGATTACGACTCAATTTCAGGACGCTACATTCAAAGCGATCCCATTGGCATACGAGGCGGACTGAGCACATTCGCGTATGCGGGCAATGCCCCAATGAGCAACGTAGATCTGTTTGGCTTGGACGCAACAACAGTCCCCACATCAGTCTATCCCGTGCGCGGATTCGTGCCACCATCAAGAACGGAGCTGACACTAGCGCTACAGGCTCTGGTTGCCGGCGGCGCTACGGTTTCGGCCTACACTACGGGCGCTGCACTATTGCTGTACTCCCCTTCGTTGGGGGCCGCCCCATGTGAGGCGATGGGAGCCGGTGCTTGCGCTCGCATGTACAGCGAGAAGAAGGAGCGGGGAGAGGAGTATCAAGCTTATAAGGATATCCAGCGAGCCGGTGTTGCCTACGACCCAGACCCGTGCAGGCATTTAAAGAACCGTATCGAGCACCATAAGACGCTGAATCGATTGCGCTCAGCCTGGGACTCCAAGTGGCCCAGTAGCAAGTTTCCTGGCGGTCGACATATTGGCGACATTGCACGGAGCAATGCGACGATCACCAAGCTCGAAAAAGAGTTTAAGGAACTCTGCCCTGAGGAATGTGATGAATGAATAATGAACTCGCCAACCTGCTCGATAAATATCGAATACACGAGATGTTCGTTGACTTCAATATTAGAAATTTTGATGATCGGGGAGCCGACGGAGAGACGCCACTGCATTTGGCCGCACTTAGTGGTGACATCGACGACCTGAAGCTCATGCTTCCGGTAATATCAAATATCGACATCCCGGGCGGTATCGGCCATACGGCGCTTCACTACGCAATCATGTTCGGATATGCGCCAGTCGTTGATGCTCTATTGAAAAACGGAGCCAGCTTGCTCGTGGAGAACGAATACGGCGATCGCCCACTTGATCTACTGAAGAAAAATCGAGAAGAGGTGGTCGCAGCAATACTTAAGTATCAGCCAGATGCCATCTCTCGTTGAGCCGGTCAACGATGCAAAATCTATGTCGACACGGATGAATTTGGCGCCAAGTACCCTTCATGATAAAGAGGGTGGTTCATTCTTAGAAATTTAAAAACCGGGTCAGAAAAACCGGGTCAGAGCACCTTTCCGTCTAGCCCTGCCGGAAGCCACTCTGACCCGGTTCGCAGCGAAGAACTAGCGCCCTCATATGCACAGGCGAACTGATGAAAACGGCATTGGCAGCTCTGATTCTCAGCGTTTGCACATTCGCAAACGCGCAAGAAATCAAAACAGCAGAACGGGATTTGGCAGACCAAGTCGGCTTGATCAATCTGAAAGCTGGGGTGACGGAGAAACAAGCCGGCGCCGTCGCGCTATTCTATTGTGAGCGGTACATAGGCGGCTGTGGCACGACAGATGCACCAGTTAGTCAGGGTTTCCACTGGCAGATCACTCCTCGTACTGGAATCGATGGATCTCCCGACAAGGACAAAATCCTTGTGGGCAAGCATTCGGGAAAGGTTTTTTGGGGCAAAGGCCCCGCCATTGATCTGCTTTCGCTGGTGAGCTCGAAGGAGCCTGCGCCAGCACCCGTTAATAAAGGCGGCGCGAAGCCTGTTCTGACCTCTGCTTCTGCGGTGAAAATTGAGTTTACTGTCTCGCCGGCTGGCAAGGTCTCCAACGCCAGATTTAAGAGATCGTCGAAGGACATAAAATGCGACGTGCGGGCCAGAGCTCGAGTGGAAAGCTGGAAATTTCCGCCTAGGAAGACGCCAATTCAGCTTGTCACGACTTTGGGCTGTAACCGGTGAGAGCCTGGAACAGGCCGCAATGCAAAAAAGCGGCAGCAGGAGTAGATGGTTGACCACTACGTCTCAAAGTAAAAAAACCGGGTCAAAGCACCTTTCCGTCTAGCCCCTGTTGGAAGCCACTCTGACCCGGTTCGCATCGTTTGGTCAGGAGGTGGGACATGATCTGTTAGGGTGCCCTGACAATTTGGCCCCCCGGAAAGAGAGGCCAACAGTAATGGGAACTGATTACAGCACGGTGCCTGCGTTCAGCGTTTCGGCGTGGGATATTGCGAGACTGCTTGAAAGGTGGAACGTCGAGAGATGCGATTGCAATTGATCCAGTACATCGTGATAGGTGCCGTGTTGCTCCTGTCTGGTTGCACCAAGCCTAACTCTGATAATCAGGAGTTAAGGGTGAGCGGTCAGCGAGCACCCGCCTGACAAGCAGGGAGTTGCTTTCGACGAGCCTATATCCGCTGAGCACGTACTATGGAGTGTGCCTAAGGGACGCGGGCATCATTCGCGGTGCGCTTCGTAATGGTATGCGCGGTTATCCCACGGTTGGCGAATTGTTGGCTTACGGCGCGGAGTTGAAAATTGCTGTTGGCAAATTCGGCACTGAGCCGAACTCAACCTCAGAAAGGATTGCCTCCTCCCCAGGGCGGGCGGTGCATGTGATTCAAACAGAAGGGAGGCGCAGTCTTTTGGTATCCGATTTCGATGACTCTGGCAACATGGTCAGTGTTGAGTTCGAAAGCGCTGATCCCAAGGGGTATGGTGCCGCATTAAGCCTAGCCAATAATGTAGTTGCATGTAGTCTGGTACCTGCTTCCATTGAGGCAGGACTTCAGGAAGTTTCAACAAAACCGGGTCAGAGCACCTTTCCATTTGGCCCCTGTCGGAAGCCACTCTGACCCGGTTCACAGGCGTGGCGCAGACCCTGCGTTACGTGCAACCCGACCACCTGGGCATCCCGCGCGCGGTGATCGACCCGAGCCGCAATCTCGCGGTCTGGACCTGGGACGCCAAGGGCGAGGCCTTCGGCAACAACCCGCCGAACCAGGACCCCGATCTGGACGGCACCGCGTTCGTGTTCGATATGCGGTTTCCGGGGCAGCGGTTCGATGCGGCAAGCGGATTGATCTACAATTATTTCCGCGACTATGATCCGACCATAGGCCGCTATATACAAAGTGACCCGATTGGCTTGAGTGGTGGATTAAGTACCTTTGGATATGCGGGAGGCAGTCCGCTGACCGCCGCAGACCCGTTTGGACTAGAGTGTCCACCACAACTAAAGCAAGAGCGAAAATGCTTCAATGCAAGCAATTACGACGCCACAAGGCATGGCAGCAGAACAGTTATCGGTAGCGCAGCCACCGATCAAATATTTCTCGCAAATGGCCGACGACTAGATCGCTCGGAGACAGATGAACACTTCGCGTCTATCGGGAAGGATGGAAGCTTCACGATTATTCCGGCACCTACGCAGGAAACCGCCAAGGGAGTCAAAGGCGATTTTTCGATAACCAGAGAGGAAACCGCTGCCATTTGCCATTCCCATCCGAAGGATAAACAATTTGAATCGATCCCAGGATATGGCGAACATGAAGCTGTTTTGCTTGGATATCCGAGCTACATAGTTAGAAACTCGGTTTATGGCGTACTTGAAATCGACAAAGGCCAGTTCCAGTACAGGATACTAAGAGGCACACTGCCCCTTAATGATCTTCGGAACATCCAGAGCCGTCTCAATCAATTTCAGAACCGACTAAGTCCGTAGAAGAGCCCGGAAACAAGCTAACGGAGGTCACATGAAAGCCGCTTTTATCATACTACTAGGCTTGTCCCTCTCCGGCGTAAACATAGCGAGCGCCGTCGCCGAAACCAATGAAGAAAGATTATCCACACAGATCCTTAGGGATCCCTCTCCAGCCATTGCGAGACGGGTATCGATTAGCGGGCGCCTGCAATGGAGCAACGAAGACAGGAATCTCTATCCGACTTGGGCGGGCACCCCGGCGCCTCGCGATTACTGCCTCCCAGTACTCATAAACCAGAAAGATGACTTGACGAGCGAGGCAGCCGAAAAACTTAGCGGGAAGAACGTTAAAATCTACGGAATAATTTCTTTCGTTTCTTCGGACGCAGATTCAATCTCGGTAAATTCCTGTAAGCAGTTGGGCATACATGTAATACACATGGAAGCTGTCAGCGATAAATAGAGCGGTAGCCGCAGAGCCTCAAAGGCGCCGGCAACGGGGTCTGAATCGCTCAGGAATCCATAGACATTTCGCAGCCATCTTTAAGGCCCCGGCAACGGGGCTTTTTTCTTGTAGGGCATCCCGGCAACAAAGCCAATATCGCGCCAACATTCGTTGCTGCCAGCAAGCATGTTGACCGGGAACACCTTGTCACCAGGGCAGTGCGATATAAAAACCGGGTCAGAGCACCTTTCCGTCTA
>NZ_JBQEOE010000095.1:0-4798 GCF_052045105.1 Lysobacter sp. 22409
AGCCCTTTTCTTTGGTTACCTTTCTTTTGGGCTTAGCAAAAGAAAGTAACCCGGCCGCGTAGCGGGCGGAAGCTCTGCACTTGCTTATAGCTTTCATACAAACAAGATCAAACGATAAGAGCTTCCGCCACTAAAGCGGCGGGTTACTTTCTTTTGTCATAAGCAACAAAAGAAAGGTAACCAAAGAAAAATGCTTTCGTTTTGAATCACAGGCCCGCACGATCGTTGCCGACGCAGGGCTTTTTCATACGGGACATCCCTGTCCCGATGAAAAACGGCCCGCATCCATGCGGGCCGCCCTCCGGGTCTTCCATTGCCTTCGCTAGTGCGAATCGGCGCGCAGCAACAGCAAAATCCCCACAACAACAGCTACAGCCACGATCACGGCTACAGCCCAGCTGCGACACCGCCCCCCTACGCGTTCGATTGGCTAGCGCAATCCCTGGCCGCCGGCGGCGATTTCAAGAACCGGCCGGCGCAACATCCTGCCAAGTACGGATTGGCCGCCCACCCGCCCGCGCTGCAGAGGCAATGGGCCGCTTGGGCACGCGAGGGCCAGGCCAACGGCATGAACGCAGCCGACGGGCCTGGGTAAAGGGTCTGGAATAGAATGGCGGCTTTCCTCCCCATCGGAAGCCGCCCGTGTCCGACGCATCGAGCCTGACCAAGCCCGCTCTCACGCAACACTACGCCGACACCCTCGACGAGATCCGCGCCCAGGGTCTGTTCAAGGCCGAACGCATCATCACCAGCCCGCAGTCGGCCGAGATCGTTCTCGAAGACGGCCGCACGGTGCTGAACTTCTGCGCCAACAATTATCTCGGCCTGGCCGATCACCCCGAGGTGATCCAGGCGGCGAAGGACGCGCTCGACACGCACGGCTTCGGCATGGCCTCGGTGCGCTTCATCTGCGGCACCCAGGACCTGCACAAGCAGCTCGAGAAGACCATCTCGGACTTCTTCGGCACGCAGGACACCATCCTCTACGCCGCCTGCTTCGACGCCAACGGCGGCCTGTTCGAGCCGCTGCTCGGCGAGAACGACGCGATCATCTCCGACGCGCTCAACCACGCCTCGATCATCGACGGCGTGCGCCTGTGCAAGGCCAAGCGCTTCCGCTACGCCAACTGCGACATGGCCGACCTGGAAAAGCAGTTGCAGGCCGCCGATGCCGCCGGTTGCAAGACCAAGCTGATCACCAGCGACGGCGTGTTCTCGATGGATGGCTTCATCGCCCCGCTCGACGAAATCACCGCGCTCGCGAAAAAGTACGGCGCGCTGGTGCATATCGACGAGTGCCATGCCACCGGCTTCCTCGGTGCCAGCGGCCGCGGCTCGGCCGAGGTCAAGGGCGTGATGGACAAGATCGACATCTTCACCGGCACCCTCGGCAAGGCCATGGGCGGCGCGCTCGGCGGTTTCACCACCGCCAGGAAGGAAGTGGTCGAATTGCTGCGCCAGCGCTCGCGTCCCTACCTGTTCTCGAACTCGCTGCCGCCGCATGTGGTCGCCGCCGGCATCAAGGCTTTCGAGATGCTCTCGGCGGCCGGCGATCTGCGCGAGCAGTTGGTCGAGAACACGCGCTATTTCCGCGAGCGGATGACCGCAGCCGGTTTCGACATCAAGCCGGGCGTGCATCCGATCAGCCCGGTAATGCTGTACGACGCGCCGCTGGCGCAGAAGTTCGCTGCGCGCCTGCTCGAAGAAGGCATCTATGCGATCGGTTTCTTCTTCCCGGTCGTGCCACAGGGCCAGGCGCGCATCCGCACCCAGATGTCGGCCGCGCACACGCGCGAGCACCTCGATCGCGCCATCGCCGCCTTCATCAAGATCGGTCGCGAGCTCGGCGTGATCAAGGCCTGAACCCCTGGCCTGATCGGCCACTGAGCGCATGCGCGTCGTCCTGCGCCGCCGCCTGTTGCAGGCCGTGCGCACCGACGCGCTGGCGCGCCTGGACGACGGCGTCTGGCGCACGCGCTGCCTGCACTGCCGGTGTGCGCTCGCCCTGAGCGAGGACGGTGCCGCGATCGGCTCGGCCTCGCTCGAACATGTCGTGCCGAGCGCCTGGTTCGGCCGCCGCGCCGCGGCGGCCCTGACCGCAAGGGTCGGCGAGGATGCCGACGACCCGCGCAACCTCGCCCTCGCCTGCACGCGTTGCAACCACGGCAAGGGCGCCAGCCACGACGCACGCGGCCCGGGCGACGCGCGCGCCTTCGAGGTGGTAGCGAACTTGCTCGACGCCCGCCTCGCGCGATGGCGCGACGACGACGCGCCTCCCTAGTCCGACCCGACCAGCGCCGCCGCCTCGGCGGCGCTGAGCTCGCGCCATTCGCGCTTGCCGAGATCGCCGAGCAGCAGCGGGCCGATCGCGACCCGGACCAGACGCAGCACTTCGATATCGAAGGCGGCGAGCAGGCGCCGAATCTGCCGGTTGCGGCCCTCGTCGAGCACGATCTCCAGCCAGGCATTCTTCTCGCCGGCGCGCAGCAAGGTCGCCGACTTGGCGCGCAGGCGCTCGCCCTCCTCGATCACGCCTTCGTGCAGCGCCGCCAGCAAGGCCGGCGCGGGCAGCGTGTCGATCTGGACGTGATAGGTCTTGTCCGGCCCGAGGTCGGGATCGGTGATGCGCGCCGCCCATTGCGGGTCGTTGCAGAACAGCAGCAGGCCTTCGCTGGCCTTGTCCAGGCGCCCGACCGGCGCGAGCCACGGCAGGCCGGCGCCGTCGAAGCAGCGGTAGACGGTATCGCGGCCGCGTTCGTCCTGGGCGGTCGTGACCAACCCACGCGGTTTGTTGAGCATCAGGTAGATGCGCGGTGCGGCATCGATGGCGTTGCCGTCGACGGCAACGCGATGGCGGCCCTGCACGATCGGAAACTCGGGATCGCGGACGATGCGGCCGTCGACCGCGACGCGGCCGGCGGCGATCCATTTCGCCGCTTCGCTGCGCGAGCACAGGCCTTGCTTGGACAGCACGCGGGCCAGACCGTGTCGGGGCGGAATCTTGTTCAAGGCGAGAGCTTGTTCAAGGCAGAATCTTGTTCAAGGCGCTAAGCGGCTTTGGATGGCGGGAACGCAAGGCGATGCGGCTTCGATGCGGGCGCCACGCCAAATCCGGATCGTAAAAGCGAAACGGCCGCGAGCAATGCCCGCGGCCGTAAGCAGCGCGTCGCAGTGGCGAGGCTTACTTCTTTTTCTTCTTGTCTTCGACCGGCGCCGGGGCCGGCTCGACCACCGGGGCCGCGGCCGGAGCGGCGGCGGCCGCAGTGCCGTTGCCCTTGGCCACGCGCACGCCCTTGGCCTTCATCCAGGCGCTGAACTCATCGGCGGTCATGCGCTTGCCGCCCTGGCTCATATCGAAGCGCCACGGCGTGTTGTCGAACTGGGTCTTGGGCTTATAGGCGGCCGGGTCATTGACCGAGGGCATGCCGGTCGATGCCGGCGTGGCCTTGGCGACGTTGCAACCATCGAGACGGATGCGCAGCAGCACCTGGTCGACCGAGAGCGCTTCGTCGAGCGCCTGCGAGAGCACGCCGGTCGGCGCGCCGAGCTGATGCGAGGGAGCGACCAGTTCCGGCGAGATCGGTGCGATCAGGGTCGGCTGCACCGGCTGCGCGCGGGCGGCGGTCAAGGCCGCGCAGTTGCTGGCGCCTTGCGCCTGCGCCGCTCCGGCGATGAGGAACAACGTCAATCCGGCGATGGCGTGGCGCATGACTCTCTCCCGTAGTTCTGCCCGGGCGCGAATACCCGGACGTCGTGCAAAGGCTATACGCCAGTGTAGGCGCGGGGGGCGGATCGAACAACCGGCGCGAACGTCGTCGCGCGCACGAGCGCCGGCCGCATTCGCCACGCATACGGGCGCTTTGCCCGGGCCGTCGCGCGCTCGTCGCTCGATCGCCGCGCGCTCGCGCTGGTCGATGACGTTGCCTTCGCCGTCGCCGCTCGGGCAGCAGTGCGCCATGCAGGGGTCGAAAAAAACGAAGCCCGGCACAAGGCCGGGCTTCGGGTGTTGCGGTGCAGGTTCCGAAGAACCCGCGGGTGTCGCTTAGTTCTGGACGTTCAGCTCGGTGCGACGGTTCTTCGCACGGCCTTCCGGATTGTCCGAACCGTCTTCGTTGGTGTTCGGAGCGATCGGACGGCTCTCGCCGTAACCCACCGGACCCACCAGACGGCCAGCGTCCACGCCATTGCTGGTCAGGTAGTCGTACGCAGCCTTCGCGCGACGCTCCGACAGCTTCTGGTTGTACGCATCGGTGCCCTTCGAGTCGGTGTGACCGGCCACCTCGACCTTCAGGTCGGGGTAACGCTTCAGGATCTCAGCGGCTTCGTTCAGGATCGCCACCGCGTCAGGACGCAGCGTGGCCTTGTCGAAGTCGAAGTTGACGCCCTTCAGGTCGATCGTCACCGGCACCGGGCAGCCGTCCGGACCGATGGTCTGGCCAGCCTGCGAACCCGGGCACTTGTCGTCGCAGTTGTTCACGCCGTCGCCGTCGTCGTCCTTGTCGGCGCAGCCCGGCTCAACCACCGGAGCCGGACCGACCGGAGCGGTGGGTTCCGGACCCAGCGGCACCACGATGCCGACCGAAGCCAGCACGTCGCCGAACCAGTCTTCCGACGGAGCGTTGACGCTGCTGTCGTCGAAATCGGCGCGGTATGCCAGTTCGGTACGGATACCGACGCGGCCCAGGTCGCCCTGGATACCGACGCCGACCTTGGCGGCGAAGTTGCCGTCCTTGCGGTCAGCCGGCGACAGCGGCGACGGGATGAAATATTCCTCTTCCGAACGCTGGTAGCCCAGGCC
>NZ_JBQEOE010000096.1:0-4636 GCF_052045105.1 Lysobacter sp. 22409
CGCTCCTACCCTTTGAGCCGTCGTAGCTGCAGGATTGCTGTTGCTGTGCGCCATCTCAAACTCGCGAAGGCCATCGAAGACCCGGAGGGCGGCGCGCAGGGATGCGCGCCGTTTTTCATCGGGACAGGGATGTCCCGTATGAAAAATCCCTGCGGAGGCGACGCTCGTGCGGGCCCTTGACCCAAAGAAAAGCATTTTTCTTTGGTTACCTTTCTTTTGTTGCTTATGACAAAAGAAAGTAACCCGCCGCTTTAGTGGCGGAAGCTTTTGGCGTTTGATCTAGATCTAGATCTAGATCTAGAGCTTGCTTGAGCCAGGCGCCGCAATACCGCCACAACGCGGTCGCGGCTCGCGCCGCTCCTACCCTCGCGACAGCTCACGCCTCCTATCAACGACGGAGGCGTTGCGAACTCTGCGCGTCCTGTGGTCGCGGCTCGCGCCGCTCCTACCCTGCGTCAGCACGCCGCTTCGGCGAACGACTTCGGCGTTGCGGACTCTGCGCGTCCCGCGGTCGCGGCTCACGCCGCTCCTACAGGGACGGTGTTGCAGCCCAAAAGGGATTCGCCACTCCACAACGAAACAGGCCGCCCGAAGGCGGCCTGCGAATCTCGATCGGGAAGCGGGCGCTCAGATGCCGTCGACGCGACGGGCTTCCATGAACTTGCCGCTCCAGTAACCGGTGTCCAGGCTGGAGACGGTCACGTCCTTGCCGGTGCGCGGGGCGTGCACGAAGCGGCCCTCGCCGAGATAGATGCCGACGTGGTCGACGCGGCCGCGGCGGCCGAAGAAGACCAGGTCGCCTTCGGTCATCGCATCGCGGTCGATCACCGCGCCGGTCTTGGCCATCTCGCGCGAGACGCGCGGCAGTTCGATGCCCAGGGCGTTGCGGAACACGTAGCCGACCAGGCCGCTGCAGTCGAAGCCCTGATCCGGGGAGCTGCCGCCCCAACGGTAGGGGGTGCCCAGCAGGCCCAGGGCGCGCTGCAGCATGCTCTTGATGCGGCTCTGCTCGGCGACCGGGATGTCGGCCTTGCCGAGATTCACGTTCGGGCCCAGCAGGCGGTTCAGGTCGGTCGCCAGGAGCAGGGCGCGATCGGACAGGGTCATGGCCTCCGGCAGCATGTTGCTGGCGGTCGGCTCCGGCGCGTCGGCCGAGTCGTTGCGCAGCGAGGTGCCGCCCGGGAGGGAACTGCCGAGGCTGGAACCCAGCGCAGAGGACTGCTGGGCGAAGGCGGGCAGGGCGCAGACCGCGAGTGCGGCGGTCAGCAGGATTCGTTGGCTGGCCCGGACGACGGTAGTCGTGCGAGCGGTGGCGCAAGGTGCTTGGGGGGTGGCAGCCAGGCGGCCGTGGCGAGTCAATTGGGTCGTCACGTATTAATCACGAAGTCGTCACCGATGGGGGATGATGCCCGTCATGTGGGAGACATAGGTTCAAATTTCGTTAGCAGGTCGTTAACAAGGCTGTGATTTGATTCACAATTTTCATCAGCGCAATGCCCAATCGCGCATTCATGAAAGTCTTGTTACTTCCTGAGAACCCGCTTCGCGCCGCTGTAATGGCTGACCCAGTAAGGGCCGTCGAGGTGATCCAGGCGGACCGTGCCGCCGGTGCTCGGGGCGTGCACGAAGCGGCCCTCGCCGACGTAGATGCCGACGTGGGAGACGTTGCCCTTGCTGCCGAAGAAGACCAGGTCGCCGGCCGCCAGGCGCATCGGCTCGATCCTGGGCCCCTGGTAGGACGCCAGGTCGCGCGAGGTCCGAGGCAGGCTCAAGGCCAGCATGTCCCGATAGACGTAGTTGACCAGGCCGCTGCAGTCGAAGCCGCTGTCGGGGGTGTTGCCGCCATAGCGATAAGGCGTGCCGACCAGGCTGATCGCCCGCATCAGGACGGCATTGGCGGCGCCGGGGTTCTCCGGCTCGGTCCGGGGCCATTCGCGGACGGGCTTGGGCGGGGGCGGGCGGCGGACGACCTCGCGACCGCCGCCGCAGGCGCTGAGCAGGGCGCACAGGGCCACTGCCACGGCGAGCGCCGGCCACGGCTTGCGCACCCGCGCTGGCGCGGGAGCGGTGTTGCCGGGATAATGCGCGGCCTTCGTCACGGCCGATAGCTTGGCGGCTAAGCGCCGAGACGACAAGACAGTCCACCTGTCGTTTTGTGGCGGCCCGCTCAAAGACGAGCCGCCGTTTCCTTTCCTGATCGCCCGATGGCGGTCTCCAGTCGGGTCCTGCAATGAAAATCGAGAAAGATCGCGTCGTCCGTTTCCACTACACCGTCTCCGAGCAGGGCAGCGAGCCGCTCGAGACCTCGGAAGGCCGCGACGCGCTGGCGATCCTGATCGGCCACAACAACATCATCCCGGGCCTGGAAAAGGCGATGGACGGCCGCGAAGCCGGCGACAAGTTCGAAGTCGACGTGGTCGCCGCCGAAGCCTACGGCGCGCATCAGGAAGGCCTGACCCAGCGCGTGCCGAAGAAGTACTTCAAGGACGCCAAGCTGTTCCCGGGCATGCAGGCCGTGCTGCCGACCAGCTTCGGCCCGCGCGCGGTGACGATCCTCAAGGTCGGCATGAGCGTGGTCGATGTCGACCTGAACCACCCGATGGCCGGCAAGGACCTGCACTTCGCCATCGAGATCGTCGAAGTGCGCGAAGCCAGCAAGGAAGAGATCGAGCACGGCCACGTGCACGGCGACGGCGGCCACGCGCACTGAGCGCGGCGCCCCTTCGATGAGCGACGGCCCGCCTGCGCGGGCCGTTTCTTTTTGGGCCGCCGCAGGATGCGGTCGCGATCCGGCAGGCGGCCGTAGAATCGCGGCAGTGGCGGGTCCGGTTGCAGGCCACTCCGCCGCAAGCGCCGTAGCGCCACGGCCCCTACCGACGACAGCGAGAGCATGAGCGCAAGCGCCGCGGCCTCCGGCTTGGCCCCCATTCCCGTCCACGAACGCCTGCCCGCACTCGACGCGCTGCGCGGTCTGGCCCTGCTCGGGATCTTCCTCAGCAACGCCGAGATGTTCACCCGGCCGCTGGCGGATATTTCCGACGGCATCGATACGCACCTGCGGGGGCTCGATCACGCTGCTTCGGCCTTCGTCTACGTGCTGATACGCAGCAAGTTCTGGACCTTGTTCTCGCTGCTGTTCGGGATGGGCTTCGCGGTCATGTCCGAACGCTCGCGCCTGGCCGGGCGCGATTTCCGCCCGCTGTACCTGCGCCGCAGCGTCGGTCTGTTGATCGTCGGCCTGATCCATGCCTGGCTGATCTGGGCCGGCGACATCCTGGTCACCTACGCGCTGGCGGCATTCGCGCTGTTCGCGATGCGTTCGCTGTCGCCGGGCGCCTTGTGGCGGATCGGTCTGAGCCTGTACCTGAGCGTGCTCGGTTTCTTCCTGATGATCGCCGCGCTGCTGGCGATCCCCGGCGTGGCGCAGTCGACGCCCGCCGATATGGCCGCCGACCGTGCCGCGCGCGCCGCCGAAATCGCTGCCTATGCGCACGGCGATTACGCGCAAGCGACGGCGCAGCGCCTGGCCTTCTTCGTCGACGGAGCCATGTCGGGCTGGTTCAGCATGGTGCCGATGGTGCTGGGCCTGTTCCTGATCGGCGCCTGGTTCGTGCGCAGCGGAGCGCTCGCCGATCCGGGCGCGCATCGTCACCGTCTGAAGTCGATGATGGCTTACGGCTTGCCGGCCGGCGTGGCCATCACCGGTTTGAGCTTGCTCATCGACAGCTCGCCCACGTTCACCCCGGTCAGCGCCGCCGCGGTCGCGGCGAGCACCTTGCACATGCTCGGCGCCTTGCCGCTGGCCCTGGCCCTGATCGCCTGGGTCGTGTTGGTGGTGCACGGCGGCGCGCGCTGGCCGCTGCGCTTCGCGCCGGCCGGGCGCATGGCCTTGAGCAACTACCTCGCCCAATCGCTGATCGGCACCTTGGCGTTCTACGGCTATGGCTTTGGGTTGTGGGGGCAGGTACCGCTGGCGGCGCTGATCGCCGCGGCCTTCGTCGTGTTCGCATTGCAGATGATGCTCAGTGCGGCGTGGCTGCGGCATTACCGTTTCGGCCCGGTCGAATGGCTGTGGCGCGTTTTCACCTATTGGCGTTGGCAGCCGATGCGGATTCGGACGTCGTAACGCGCGTTTGAGTTTGATCTTGCGGGATCGGTGCGTCGCAAGATTGAAGTACTGCGGTTGCCGCTTGCGTTGCTCCTATCCTGGACTCCAGCCGGAAGCGGCGCGAGGTTGAGGCGTAGTGGTCGCTGCCTCAAGAGTAGGAGTGACGCAAGTCGCGACCGCGCAGCTCGCAGTTGTTGCGTACCTTGCTGCAGAGCGATGAAGCAACGTCAACATCTAAAGCTTCCGTCCGCTAACGCGGCCGGGTTACTTTCTTTTGCTAAGCCCAAAAGAAAGGTAACCAAAGAAAAGGGCTTTCCTTGACGAAGCTCCCCTGCGAGCACGCAGCTCGCGCCGGGATTTTCCGATAAGACGTCCCTGTCTTATCGGAAAACGGCGCACCTCCTGTGCGCCGCCCTCCGGGTCTCCGGGGGCTCTCGCGAATTCGGCACTACGCCAAGCTCTTCACTGCAACTACAACTGCAACTGCAACTGCAACTGCAACGGCTCGGCTTTTAGGGGTAGGAGCGG
>NZ_JBQEOE010000097.1:0-4468 GCF_052045105.1 Lysobacter sp. 22409
ACCAAGGTCCGAGGCGCCGACAACAGCGTCGAGACCGACGACCGCATCACCCGGGTCGAGTACTGGCCGACCGGCCTGGTCAAGCGCATCACCCCGCCGGGCGGCGCCTACATCACCTACACCTACGACACTGCCCAGCGCCTGACCAGCGTGGCCGACAAGGCCGGCAACAGGATCCAGTACACCCTCGATCTGGCCGGCAACCGCAAGCAGGAAGACACCCAGACCGCGTCCGGCACCTTGAAGCGCACTCTGTCGCGCGTGTTCAACACCCTGGGGCAGTTGCAGACCGCCAAGGACTCGTTGGCGCATGAGACCAGCTTCAGCTACGACAACGACGGCAATCCGGACCTGACCACCGATGCCTTGAGCCGCGTCACCAACCAGGACCACGACCCGCTTAATCGCCTGAGCCGCACCCTGCAGGACGTCGGCGGCCTCGCGGTCGAGACCAAGCTGGAATACAACGCGCTCGATCAAGTCACCAAGGTCACCGACCCGAAGGGCCTGGACACGACCTACGGCTACAACGGCTTCGGCGACCAGGTCCAGCTGTCGAGCCCGGACACGGGTATCACCACCTACGGCTACAACAGCGCCGGCCTGCTCGCGAGCAAACAGGACGCTAACGACGCCAGCCCGCATACCTATACCTATGACGCCTTGAACCGGCCGAAGACGATCTCGTACAGCGGCGGCGCCGCCGACGTCGAGTACGACTACGACACGGTCAACACGGTCTGCGCCGCCGGCGAGAACTTCGCCCTCGGCCGGGTGACCGCGATGCGCGCCGACGGCACCGAGCTGAAGTACTGCTACGACCGTTGGGGCCAGCTCGTGCGCAAGGTGCAGACGGTCGGCACCCGCAGCTTCACCCTGCGCTACGCCTACACCAGCTCGGGCCAGGTGCGCACCATCACCTACCCGGACAACGCCATCGTCGACTACGTCCGCAACACTTTGGACCAGGTCACCGAAGTCGGGATCAAGCCGGCCGGCGGCGTGCGCACGGTGCTGCTCAACAATGCGGCTTATGAACCGTTCGGCCCGGCCACCGGTTGGACCTACGGCAACGGCCGCAGCCTGGCCCGCAGCTACGACCAGGACTACCGCGCCAAGACGATCCTCGACAGCGCCGCCGGTGGCTTGTCGCTGGCTTATGGCTATAACGAGGTCGGAGAACTGACCGAACTCAAGGACGGCCTGCAAAGCGCGTTCCTGGCCAAGTACGACTACGATACCCTGGGCAGGCTGAAGATCACCCGCGACGGCCCGACCGGCACGCCGCTGGAGACCTACGGCTACGACGCCACCGGTAACCGCAACAGCCTGCTGCACGGCGGCATCACCACCAACTACACCTACCCGGGCACGAGTCACCGCCTGAGCAACGTCGGCGGCGTCAGCCGCGGCTACGACGCGGTCGGCAACACCACCAGCATCGGCGGCACGGCCAGGGAGTTCGTCTACAACGCCAACGACCGCATGAGCCAGGTCAAACAAGCCGGCGTGGTCAAGGCCAGCTACCGCTACAACGCCAAGGGCGAGCGGGTCTCGCGGGCCGACAACGCCACCGGTGCGATCACCGGCTACACGCTGTACGACGAAGCCGGCCATTGGCTCGGCGACTACGACGTCAACGGTGCGACCAAGCAACAGGCCATCTGGCTGGGCGACGCCCCGGTCGGCCTGGTGGTCGGCGCCGGCGTCGCGCAGACCCTGCGTTACGTGCAACCCGACCACCTGGGCACCCCGCGTGCGGTAATCGACCCGAGCCGCAACCTCGCGGTCTGGACCTGGGACGCCAAGGGCGAAGCCTTCGGCAACAACCCGCCGAACCAGGACCCGGATCAGGACGGCACCGCGTTCGTGTTCGATATGCGGTTCCCGGGGCAGCGGTATGACGCGGCGACGGGGCTGAACTACAACTACTTCCGGGATTATGACCCGAATTCTGGACGGTACATTCAAAGCGACCCCATTGGTTTGAATGCAGGCCCCAGCACATATGCATATGTTGGCGGAAGCCCTCTGGCGCTTTCCGACCCGAATGGTTTGGCCGCACTATCGATTCCCATCAGCCCTGCTCTTCCGGAACTTGGATGGCTATTGGCTGGCGCTCGAATTGCGAGTCCGGCTCTTTTAGCTCTTTCTATCCCGGGAGATACGCCCCGAACGCAATCGAGAGCGGTGCCTTACCCAGAGAGGCAGCGCGGAAAATATACCTGCATCTGTCGAGCCGATAGAAATGGAAGAAGCCCAGACAATTGCTCAATCGATGACCAGGAGTTTGCGTTCGGCTACGGCGAGGGCCCTGACTTGCAGTCCGCAAAGAGAGCCGCCGAAAAGAGTGCGAAAGAGGCGCTTGGCGCCAAATCTGTCCACCACGTGACATGCAGGTGTACGAATCCTAAGGGCGACCGCATAAACCCAACCAAGTAAAACTGAGTTCAATTCCATGACCAATCTTTATTTAAGACATCAGCTCGATCTCGCGATTGAGCAAATAAATTCGGGAAGTTGCTCCGTTGCAAAGGACATCCTCGAGCCTCTCGTAAAGCTTCTAGTGCCAGAAGCGATTTACCTTTATTCAACATTTAGTATCGCAGGTACGGAATCGGATACTGACTTTGAGAGGCGCAGTATTTCCTTGCTCAACGATGCGGCAATACTTGGCTACGCACCGGCCATGCATGCTCTTGGTGAGTATTACGAAAGCGGTGACTTGTTAGACATTGATATGAAACAAGCTGAACTATTATTTAGCTCAGCCGCTGCTCAAGGGCATATGCGATCGAAGTTCAGGTATGGACTGATTCTTCTTGATGCCCAACGGCCAAGCAGTCGAGACCAGGCACAGCGCTTGATTCGAGAGGCTGCTGAAGCAGGAATTGAAGAGGCTGCCGACTTTTTAAGGGAGATGGAGTAGTTAGCCATAATACTTAGCAGGGCCCCTCTGGCTACCAATCATTGAAAAACTTAAAGGCCTCGGAGAGCGAGGCCTTTCTTTTGTGATCGCCGAAACCAATATGCAGCCTAGCCCTTTGCAAATCGCTCGCTGACATGGCGAAGGCGAGGATCCACGAACGTCTGCACGATGTTGGATACGTTGTTGAGCTGATATGTGATCTCTTCCTGCACATCCAGAACGAGGTCTGCAACGTCCAGTCCGCCCTGAGGCTGCTCGACCTGCAAGTGCGTCGACCTTCCGCCTGAAATGAGCTTCGCCTCAACGGAGTCGAAGTCGATTGCCTTCGCTTCGGCGGCAGCGGCAATTCGCCGCAGCATGACCCGTCGTCGCGACGATCGCCGTGCGACACGAACCTCGACAAGCTGCTCCTTCCTCCAGCCGCAGATCCAGCCGATTTCAGCGCATACGCGAAGCAGTCGCGCTTCAATTCTTCTCCGCTAAAAATCGGGTCAGAGCACCTTTCCGTCTAGCCCCTGTCGGAAGCCACTCTGGCCCAGTTCGCACTGGCGCCCTACACCTACGCAGGAAACCGCCAAGGGAGTCAAAGGCGATTTTTCGATAACCAGAGAGGAAACCGCTGCCATTTGCCATTCCCATCCGAAGGATAAACAATTTGAATCGATCCCAGGATATGGCGAACATGAAGCTGTTTTGCTTGGATATCCGAGCTACATAGTTAGAAACTCGGTTTATGGCGTACTTGAAATCGACAAAGGCCAGTTCCAGTACAGGATACTAAGAGGCACACTGCCCCTTAATGATCTTCGGAACATCCAGAGCCGTCTCAATCAATTTCAGAACCGACTAAGTCCGTAGAAGAGCCCGGAAACAAGCTAACGGAGGTCACATGAAAGCCGCTTTTATCATACTACTAGGCTTGTCCCTCTCCGGCGTAAACATAGCGAGCGCCGTCGCCGAAACCAATGAAGAAAGATTATCCACACAGATCCTTAGGGATCCCTCTCCAGCCATTGCGAGACGGGTATCGATTAGCGGGCGCCTGCAATGGAGCAACGAAGACAGGAATCTCTATCCGACTTGGGCGGGCACCCCGGCGCCTCGCGATTACTGCCTCCCAGTACTCATAAACCAGAAAGATGACTTGACGAGCGAGGCAGCCGAAAAACTTAGCGGGAAGAACGTTAAAATCTACGGAATAATTTCTTTCGTTTCTTCGGACGCAGATTCAATCTCGGTAAATTCCTGTAAGCAGTTGGGCATACATGTAATACACATGGAAGCTGTCAGCGATAAATAGAGCGGTAGCCGCAGAGCCTCAAAGGCGCCGGCAACGGGGTCTGAATCGCTCAGGAATCCATAGACATTTCGCAGCCATCTTTAAGGCCCCGGCAACGGGGCTTTTTTCTTGTAGGGCATCCCGGCAACAAAGCCAATATCGCGCCAACATTCGTTGCTGCCAGCAAGCATGTTGACCGGGAACACCTTGTCACCAGGGCAGTGCGATATAAAAACCGGGTCAGAGCACCTTTCCGTCTA
>NZ_JBQEOE010000098.1:0-4127 GCF_052045105.1 Lysobacter sp. 22409
AGGGCTCTCCTTGCAAGGGCACAGGCCACGAGTGCGATGCTAGCGCCGGGATTTTTCGATAAGACGTCCCTGTCTTATCGAAAAACGGCGCACGTCCTGTGCGCCGCCCTACGGGTCTACGGTTGACCGGTAAAGCGGCAAGAGCCACGGCAGATCAAAATCACGGCAACGGCAACGGCAACGGCCGTCGCTGCTCTTGAGTAGGAGCGGCGCGAGCCGCGACCGCGCAACTGCATGCGCGACGAAACGCATGCGCCCTGCTAAACCTTCAACCCATCCTCAATCGAACGCGAACGCATCCAGCGCCAACGACCCCATCTCGTGCGAACGATGGATCGTGCGCACCCTCGGTTCGTCGCCGGCCGCGCCCATCGCCACGAACAGCGGCATCAGGTGTTCGACGGTCGGATGCGCATGACGCGCGTGCGGGGCCTGTTCCTGCCAGTCGAGCAGGGCCGCGTGGTCGCCGGCGGCGAGTTTGTCGTGCATCCAGGCGCTGAACTCGGCCGCCCACGGCGGCATCGGTGCGTCGCGGTGGCGCCAGTCCAGGTCGCCCAGGTTGTGCACGAAACCGCCCGAACCGATCACCAGCACGCCTTCGTCGCGCAACAGCGACAAGGCGCGGCCGACGGCGTAGTGCTCGGCGGCGGTGCCGTGCGGCATCACCGACAACGGCACTACCGGGATGTCGGCCTGTGGGTACATGCGCCGCAGCGGCACCCACACGCCATGGTCGAGGCCGTGGTGATCGCGCAGCTTGGCCGGCAGGCCGGCAACCACCAGGCGATCGAAGACTTCCTCGGCCAGGTCCGGCGAGCCGGCGGCGGGGTAGTGGATCTGGTACAGCGGCTCGGGGAAGCCGCCGAAGTCGTGCACGGTGTGCGGGCGGACGTGGCCGCCGACCATAGTCCGGTCGGTCATGAAATGCGCCGAGGCGATCACGATCGCGCGCGGCCACGGCAGTTGCTGGCCGAGGTCGTCGAGAAAACGCCCGGCGGGCGTGTCCTCGATCGCCAGCATCGGCGAACCGTGGGAAAGGAACAGCGTCGGCAGGCGAGTCGGGATGTCCATGACCCCAGGGTGATCCCGCTCGCGCTGTTTTCCAAGTTGGGCCGCTGCGCTGGATCGTTCTGTGGCTGTGCTCAATGCCCAGAATGAGGCTGCATTGTTGAGCGCGCTCGAGCGAGGCAAGGACGTCCGCCACAGAACCGCAAGTGGGACAGGCGGACGGCCGACCCCGCCGCGTCGTCCGGGTCTGGCAAAATAGCGGGCTCACTCACCCGCAGGCCCCTTGCACATGAGCCATTTCGATATCCGTTCGACCGTCCGTCCCGACCCCGACAAGCCGATGGTGGACATCGCCGACTACGTCGCCGATTACAAGATCGATTCGAAAGAGGCTTACGACACCGCCCGCTACATGCTGCTGGACTCGCTGGCCTGCGCCGCGCTGGCGATGGACCACAAGGAATGCCTGAAGCACCTCGGCCCGCTGGTGCCGGGCGCCGAGATGAAGGGCGGCGCACGCGTCCCCTACACCGGCTTCGAGCTCGACCCGGTCCAGGCCGCCTACAACATCGGCGTGCAGATCCGCTGGCTCGACTTCAACGACACCTGGCTCGCCGCCGAATGGGGCCACCCCTCCGACAACCTCGGCGCCATCCTCGGCGTCGCCGATTACCTGGGCCGCAAGGCCGAGGCCGAAGGCGGCCAGGCGATGACCGTGCGCGACGTGCTCGGCCACGCCATCAAGGCCCACGAGATCCAGGGCGGCTACGCCCTCAAGAACTCGTTCAACCGCGTCGGCCTCGACCACGTGATCCTGGTCCGCCTGGCTTCGACCGCCGTCACCACCCAGATGCTCGGCGGCGACAAGGACGCCATCGTCACCGCGGTCTCGCATTCGTGGATCGACAACGGCGTGCTGCGGACCTACCGCCACGCCCCGAACACCGGCCCGCGCAAGAGCTGGGCCGCCGGCGACGCCTGCCGCCGCGCCGTCACTCACGCCCTCAACGCCGTCAAGGGCGTGGTCGGCTACCCGAGCGCGCTGTCGGTCAAGACCTGGGGCTTCTACGACATCGCCTTCAAGGGCAAGCAGTTCGAGTTCGAGCGTCCGTTCGGCAGCTACGTGATGGAGAACGTGCTGTTCAAGATCAGCTTCCCGGCCGAGTTCCACGCCCAGACCGCGGTCGAGTGCGCGATGAAGCTGCACGAGCAGGTCAAGGACAAGCTGGACCAGATCGAGCGTATCGAGCTGGAGACCCAGGAAGCCGGCGTGCGCATCATCGACAAGACCGGCCCGCTGGCGAACTACGCCGACCGCGACCACTGCCTGCAGTACATGGTCGCCGTGCCGCTGATCTTCGGCCGCCTGACCGCCGACGACTATGTCGACGCCATCGCCGCCGACCCGCGCATCGACGCCCTGCGCGACAAGATGACGGTCAAGGAGAACGAGCAGTTCACCAAGGACTACTTCGACCCCGACAAGCGCTACATCGGCAACTCGGTGCAGGTGTTCTTCAAGGACGGCAGCTCGACCGACAAGGTCTCGATCGACTACCCGATCGGCCACCGCAAGCGCCGCGCCGAAGGCATCCCGGTGCTGATGGCCAAGTTCGAGGCCGCCGTGCGCGCCAAGCTGCCGGCCGCCCAGGCCGACCGCCTGCTGGCCCTGGCCAACAACCCGGCCGAGCTGGAAGCGCTGCCGGTGACCGAGTTCATGAGCCTGTTCGCGCAGCCGGCCCGTTAATCAACACCCCGGATGTGCACAACCATCGTTTGGATTCGGTACGCCCAAACTGAATGGACCGCGACCAGGTTCCATAATTCATGGAACTTGGTCGAATGTTAGACGGTTGTTAACACCGCTTTCACGTTGGCAAACCTACTCTGCGCGGGATGGCGTCATCAGGCGGCCGTCCTGAACGGTAGAAACCTCGCAGACGCGGTTTCCATATTTTTGAACCAAGGAGCTACAAGATGAATAAGAAACTCCTCTGCGCCGCCCTGCTGGGTGGCCTGAGCCTTGCCCAGGTCGCCAGCGCGCAGGACTTCGACGATCGTTGGTACCTGACCGGCGCTGCCGGCATGAACATCCAGGACAACGACCGCGGTACCCGCAATGCTCCGTTCGGTGCGATCGGCCTCGGCAAGTTCCTCAACAAGAACTGGTCGCTCGACGGCGAGCTGAACTATCAGAACCCGAAGTTCGACGCCAACCAGGACGCCAACTGGAGCCAGTACGGCATCTCGTTGGACCTGCGCCGCCACTTCGTCACCGACGGCCGCAACTGGAACCCCTACCTGCTGATGGGCCTGGGCTACCAGCGTTCGGAAGAGGAATATTTCATCCCGTCGCCGCTGTCGCCGGCTGACCGCAAGGACGGCAACTTCGCCGCCAAGGTCGGCGTCGGTATCCAGGGCGACCTGGGCCGCGTCGGTATCCGTACCGAACTGGCATACCGCGCCGATTTCGACGACAGCAGCGTCAACGCTCCGTCGGAAGACTGGTTCGGCGACGTGCTGGCTTCGGTCGGCATCGTGGTGCCGCTGGGTCCGGAACCCACCGCTCCGGTCGGTCCGGCTCCGGTGGTTGAGCCGGGCTGCGCCGACAAGGACGACGACGGCGACGGCGTGAACAACTGCGACGACAAGTGCCCGGGTTCGCAGGCTGGCCAGACCATCGGTCCGGACGGCTGCCCGGTGCCGGTGACGATCGACCTGAAGGGCGTCAACTTCGACTTCGACAAGGCCACGCTGCGTCCTGACGCGGTGGCGATCCTGAACGAAGCCGCTGAGATCCTGAAGCGTTACCCCGACCTGAAGGTCGAGGTGGCCGGTCACACCGACTCGAAGGGCACCGATGCGTACAACCAGAAGCTGTCGGAGCGTCGCGCGAAGGCTGCGTACGACTACCTGACCAGCAATGGCGTGGACGCTGGCCGTCTGGTGGGTCCGGTGGGTTACGGCGAGAGCCGTCCGATCGCTCCGAACACCAACGAAGACGGTTCGGACAATCCGGAAGGCCGTGCGAAGAACCGTCGCACCGAGCTGAACGTCCAGAACTAAGCGACACCCGCGGGTTCTTCGGAACCTGCACCGCAACACCCGAAGCCCGGCCT
>NZ_JBQEOE010000099.1:0-4124 GCF_052045105.1 Lysobacter sp. 22409
CGCCTGCTGCATCAGCCGTTCGAAGCGCAGGTGCGGGCGACGCCGGAGGCGACTGCGGTGGTCTGCGATGGCGAGCGCCTGAGCTACGCCGAACTGAACCGCCGTGCCAACCGCATCGCTCATCGCCTGCTGGCGTTGGGTGTGCGCGCCGACGACCGTGTCGCGATCTGTCTCGAACGTGGCCCGTCGCTCGTGGCCGGTGTGCTCGGCATCCTCAAGGCCGGCGCGGCCTACGTGCCGCTGGACCCGAACTACCCGCCGGACCGTTTGGCCTACATGTTGGGCGACAGCGCGCCGATGGCGCTGTTGAGTCAGACGTCCCTGAGCGGTTTGCTCGGCGAGGTCGAGGTGCCGGTGTTGTTCGCCGACGATGCCGCCTTGGCCGATCAGCCCGAGCACGATCCGGTCGTCGACGGTCTGACTGCGCGCCACTTGGCCTACGTCATCTACACCTCCGGTTCGACCGGCCAGCCCAAGGGCGTGGCGATCGAGCACGCGAACGCAGCCAACTTCATCGCCTGGGCCAACGCCAACTTCAGTGGTGAGCAGCTGGCGAACACGCTGTTCTCGACCTCGATCAACTTCGATCTGGCGGTGTACGAGCTGTTCGCGCCGCTCAGCATCGGCGCACAGATCACCGTGGTGCGCGACGTGCTGGCGACCGATCCAGCGAGCCCGTTGAGCCTGATCAACACCGTGCCCTCGGGCATCAACGCCTTGCTGCAGAGCGGTGGGGTGCCGGCGACGGTGCGCACGGTCAACCTGGCCGGCGAGCCGCTCAAGCGTGCGCTGGTCGAGCAGATCTTCACCCGGACCGAGGTCGCGATGGTTGCGAACCTGTACGGCCCGACCGAGACCACGACCTATTCGACCTGGGTGGCGATGGACCGTGCCGACGGTTTCGCCTCGCACATCGGCAAGCCGGTGGCGAACACCCGCATCTATATCGTCGACGCGCACCTGGAACCGGTGCCGGTCGGGGTGGTCGGCGAGCTGTATATCGGCGGCGAAGGCGTGGCCCGCGGTTATCTGCATCGCCCCGAGCTGACCGCCGAGCGTTTCGTCAACGATCCTTTCGTCGCGGACCAAACCGCGCGCATGTACAAGACCGGCGACCTCGGTCGCTGGCGGGCCGACGGCACCATCGAGTATTTGGGCCGCAACGACTTCCAGGTCAAGATCCGCGGCTTCCGCATCGAGCTCGGCGAGATCGAGACCAAGCTCGCGGCCTGCGAGGGCGTGCGCGAAGCGGTGGTGGTGGCGCGCGAAGGCGAGGGCGGCGACAAGCGGCTGATCGCTTATGTGGTCCCCGCTGACGGCGTCGAGCTGACGGCGGCGAGTTTGCGCGAACAACTGTCGCGCAGTCTGGCCGAGTTCATGCTGCCGAGCGCCTTCGTGACCCTTGCGGCCCTGCCGCTGACCCCGAACGGCAAGCTCGACCGCAAGGCGCTGCCGGCGCCGGGCGACGACGCGGTGATCCGGCGCGATTACGAAGCGCCGCAGGGCGAGGTCGAGACCGCGCTCGCGCAGATCTGGTGCGAGCTGCTCGGCCTGGAGCGCGTCGGCCGCCACGACCAGTTCTTCGAACTCGGCGGGCATTCCTTGCTGGCCTTGCAAGCGGTGTCGCGGATTCGCCAGACCATCGGCGTCGATATCGCCCTGCGCGATCTGTTCGCGCGTCCGACCCTGTCGGCGCTCGCCGCGCATGCCGAGGCGCTGGAGGCGCCGCGGGTGGCCTCGTTCGAGCCGATCGCGCCGGTCGCGCGCGACGGCGTTCTGCCGCTGTCCTGGCCGCAGCAGCGTTTGTGGTTCCTCAATCAACTCGACGCCGCCGCCGGCGCCGCCTACCACATGTGCGCGGCCCTGCACGTGCGCGGCAAGCTCGACCGCGGCGCCTTGCAGGCGGCGCTGGACCGGGTCGTGGCCCGTCACGAAAGCCTGCGCACGGTATTCGTCGAAGAGCAGGGCGAGCCGCGCCAGTCGATCGGCCCGGCCGATACCGGTTTCCAACTGGCCGATCACGACCTGCGCCATCTCGACCCCGGTTCGCGCGCGCTGGCCGCGGCCGAACACGGCGCCGCCGAAGCGGTGGCGCCGTTCGACCTCGGCGGCGGGCCGCTGATCCGCGGCCGCTTGCTGCTGCTGTCCTCGGACGAGCACATCCTGCTGTTCACCCAGCACCACATCATTTCCGACGGTTGGTCGATCGGCCTGCTGGTCAAGGAAGTCAGCGCGCTGTACGCCGCGCTGCGCCAGGGCCAGGCCGATCCGTTGCCGCCCTTGTCGATCCAGTACGCCGACTACGCCGCCTGGCAGCGCGAGCAACTGCAGGGCGAGCGTCTGCGCGAGCTCGGCGAGTTCTGGCGCACGCAATTGCGCGGCGCGCCGGTGTTGCTGGAACTGCCGACCGACCGGCCGCGCCCGCCGGTGCAGAGCTATGCCGGCGACAGCGTGCCGCTGGTGCTGCCGGCCGCGCTCAGCGCCGCTGTGCGCACCTGGGCGCAGGGGCAGGGCGCGACCTTGTTCATGGCCTTGTTGACCGCCTGGTCGACGTTGTTGTCGCGCCTGAGCGGACAGGACGAGGTGGTGGTCGGCACGCCGGTGGCGAACCGCCAGCATCCCCAGACCGAGCCGCTGATCGGCTTCTTCGTCAACGCCCTGGCCCTGCGCGTGAGCCTGCGCGACGACCCGAGCGCGGCGCAACTGCTGGCGCGGGTGCGTGCGGTCGCGCTCGACGCCTACGAGCATCAGGACCTGCCGTTCGAGCAGGTCGTCGATGCCTTGCAGCCGGCGCGCACGCTCAGCCACAGCCCGTTGTTCCAGGCGATGTTGTCGCTCGACAACACGCCCGGCGGCGCGACCCTGAACCTGCCGGGCCTGAGCCTGAGCCCGTTGGCGACGGCGCAGACCACCACCCGTTTCGACCTGTCGCTGGCCTTGAGCGAATCCGGCGCCGAGATCGTCGGCGAGTTGGAATACGCCACCGACCTGTTCGAGCGCGAGACCATCGAACGCTACGCCGGCTATTTCGTTCGACTGCTGGAGGCCATGGTCGCCGACGCACAGGCCCCGGTCGCTCGCCTGCCGCTGTTGTCGGCGGATGAGCGCGCGCACGTGCTCGAAACCTTCAACGATACCGGCTTCGACTATCCGCGCGAGCGCCTGCTGCATCAGCCGTTCGAAGCGCAGGTGCGGGCGACGCCGGAGGCGACTGCGGTGGTCTGCGATGGCGAGCGCCTGAGCTACGCCGAACTGAACCGCCGTGCCAACCGCATCGCTCATCGCCTGCTGGCGTTGGGTGTGCGCGCCGACGACCGTGTCGCGATCTGTCTCGAACGTGGCCCGTCGCTCGTGGCCGGTGTGCTCGGCATCCTCAAGGCCGGCGCGGCCTACGTGCCGCTGGACCCGAACTACCCGCCGGACCGTTTGGCCTACATGTTGGGCGACAGCGCGCCGATGGCGCTGTTGAGTCAGACGTCCCTGAGCGGTTTGCTCGGCGAGGTCGAGGTGCCGGTGTTGTTCGCCGACGATGCCGCCTTGGCCGATCAGCCCGAGCACGATCCGGTCGTCGACGGTCTGACTGCGCGCCACTTGGCCTACGTCATCTACACCTCCGGTTCGACCGGCCAGCCCAAGGGCGTGGCGATCGAGCACGCGAACGCAGCCAACTTCATCGCCTGGGCCAACGCCAACTTCAGTGGTGAGCAGCTGGCGAACACGCTGTTCTCGACCTCGATCAACTTCGATCTGGCGGTGTACGAGCTGTTCGCGCCGCTCAGCATCGGCGCACAGATCACCGTGGTGCGCGACGTGCTGGCGACCGATCCAGCGAGCCCGTTGAGCCTGATCAACACCGTGCCCTCGGGCATCAACGCCTTGCTGCAGAGCGGTGGGGTGCCGGCGACGGTGCGCACGGTCAACCTGGCCGGCGAGCCGCTCAAGCGTGCGCTGGTCGAGCAGATCTTCACCCGGACCGAGGTCGCGATGGTTGCGAACCTGTACGGCCCGACCGAGACCACGACCTATTCGACCTGGGTGGCGATGGACCGTGCCGACGGTTTCGCCTCGCACATCGGCAAGCCGGTGGCGAACACCCGCATCTATATCGTCGACGCGCACCTGGA
>NZ_JBQEOE010000100.1:0-3999 GCF_052045105.1 Lysobacter sp. 22409
TTTTCGATAGGACATCCTTGTCCTATCGAAAAACGCCGCACGTCCTGTGCGGCGCCCTCCGGGTCTCCAGGCGTTCTCGCGAGTTTGATACTGCGCCAAGCTCATCGCGGCAACGGCAACGGCAACGGCAACGGCAACGGCAAGAGCAACAAAGTGGCTGCCCGGCGCGAATCGCAACCCATGCGCCCGCGACCACACCGACGCGCCCAAAAAAGAGGCCGGCATACGCCGGCCTCCTCTCTCCCCAATGCGAAACGACGATCAGCGCGGATTGCAGACCAGGTGGCCGGCGCTGTAGCTGGCGGTGCGTACGCCCGACTCGCTGTAGACGCCCTCGCAGCTCAGCTGCGCCTGGCCGACGACCTTGCCGGCGGCGTCGAAATACACATAGAACTCGCCGATTTCGTCCGGACCCGGCGGGCGGGCGAGGGCGACGGTGGCGACGAGGGCGGCGACGAGGCCGAGACCGAGGGCGAAAGATTTACGCATGACGAACTCCCATCTTTGCTAAGGCAGATTGGATGCCCGGCGCGGTGACGTTCACGGGGCCGGGCAGTGGCGTGATCTTCGATGGTGCGGGCGCGCTGTGCGCCAAGCGTCGCTCACGCTCGACGGTGTCGTGCCGGTGCGCCGATCGCTCAGATCGGTGGTGCAAGACGAACGAGGCGGTCGTTACCGTGCGGATGCGCGACATGGATCGTGCCGCGGCGAAACCGAAGGCGGCGATCGCCGGATCGATCAGATTTCAGGGTCGCAGATGAAATAACCGTCGCTGTAGTTCTTGGTGAACTTGCCCCAGGATTCGCGGGTGTTGTCGCAGCGAATGGCCGAGTAGCCGACCACGGTGCCGTTGTCGTCGTAGTAGGTGTAGAACTGGCCGGGACCGGTGGGGCCGATTGCAGCGACTGCGGCGCCGACCGCGGCGAGCGCCGCGAAGCCGAGCGTCAGAGCGAGTTTCTTGCGCATGGGTGTTCTCTCTTCGGATGCCGGCAGGACGCCGGCGCCACGACGCTAGGACCCGGGTCGCGATTTCTCAATGTGCCATCGCGACTCGATTCGTATCTTTGTGACGCGGTTCCGAAGCGCAATCGTAAATTGCTAATTCCTGCACAAAACGCGTTGCGCCCGGGCAAGGGCGGCGGTCGAACTCATGAACGCGGTCGCGCTTGCCAAGCGGCGGTCCGCTGACTTAGGCTGCGCGGGCAGTCGCGGATTCCCATGCCAGCCGGCCCCGTCTCCCGACCCGTGTCAGATGCCGCCTCATGCGGCGCCGCTGCCCAGCGGCATCGTGGCCCCAGCTTCAGCCTGAGGGCGCGAGATCCAACCGTAGTGCCGGCTCGCTCGTGCTCCGTGGTCTGTCCCCTACGACCTGGAGCTTGCGATGAAAGTACTGGCCTGCGATGGCATTCACGAAGACGGTCTGGCCCTGTTCCGCGATGCGGGCTGGGAAGTCGTCGTATCCGATCCGATCAAAGACACCGCTGCCCTGGCTCAGGCCCTGGTCGGCGTCGACGCCGTGCTGGTGCGTTCGGCGACCAAAGTGCCGGCCGAGGCGATCGCCGACGCCAGCCAGTTGCGCGTGATCGGCCGCGCCGGTGCCGGTGTCGACACCATCGACGTCGATGCCGCCACCCAGCGCGGCATCGCGGTCATGAACGCGCCCGACGGCAACACCCTGGCCGCGGCCGAGCACGCGATCTCGTTGTTGTTCGCGTTGGCCCGCCACATCCCGCGCGCCGACGCTGGCATGAAGGCCGGCGAGTGGCCGAAGGCGGGCCTGACCGGCTTCGAACTCGAAGGCAAGAAGCTCGGCGTGATCGGCCTGGGCCGCATCGGCGGCACCGTCGCACGCAAGGCGCAGGGCATCGGCATGGAAGTCGCCGCGCACGACCCCTTCCTGCCCGCGTCCGCCGCCGGCAAGGGCAGCGTGCCGCTGAAGTCGCTGGAAGAATTGCTGGCCTGGGCCGACGTCGTCACCCTGCACATCCCGCGCACCAAGGAAACCACCAACCTGCTCTCGGAAACGAGCATGCGCGGGATGAAGAAGGGCGCCTACCTGATCAACGCCGCGCGCGGCGGGCTGGTCGATGAAGCCGCCTTGCTGCAGCTGATCGAAGAAGGCCACATCGCCGGCGCCGCGCTCGACACCTTCGTCACCGAACCGCTGCCGGCCGACTCGGCGCTGCGTGCGAATCAGAAGCTGATCCTGACCCCGCACCTGGGCGCCTCGACCAGCGAAGCGCAGCAGGCGGTGAGCACGATCCTGGCCCGCCAGATCATCGATTTCGTCGCCACCGGCGCGGTCGCCGGCTGCGTCAACCTGCCGCCGCTGACCGCCGAAGCCGCGCGCGAATCCGGCCCGTGGATGCCGCTGATGTCCTCGCTGGGCCGCCTCGCCGCGCGCCTGGTGCCGGCGCCGACGCGTCTGGAAATCACCTATGCCGGCCGCACCGATGCGCTCGACACGCGTCCGCTGACGCGCCTGCTGGTGGCAGCCTTGCTCGGCACCGCTTCGGGCCGCGTGACCCCGGTCAACGCTTTGCAGGAAGCGGCCGCGCGCGGCCTGACCGTGGCCGAGACCCTCGGCGGCGACGGCGACGGTTTCGATCGCCTGCTGAAGCTGCGCGTGGTCGGCGAGAAGCGCACCCGCGAGATCGAGGCGACCCTGCATCGCGGCCCGCGCGTGGTGCGTCTGGATGGTGTCGAGATCGAATTCGACCCGCAGGCGCACGTGCTGTTGCTGCGCAACGAAGACCGTCCCGGCATGATCGGCGCGGTCGGCTCGCAGCTCGGCGCGGCCGGCGTCAACATCGTCAACTTCGCCCTGGGTGCGGCCGGCGACGGCCAGGCGCGCGCGGCGATCACCGTCGACCGCCCCGTCAACGAACAGCAGCTCGCGCTGCTGCGCGCGACCCCCGGCATCCTCTCGCTGGCGCAGGTCTGATCATGCGGATCTTGCTTGCCCGTCATGGAGAAACCCCTTGGAATGCCGAAGGCCGCTATCAGGGCCAGGAGGACATTGCCCTGTCGCCGGTCGGCGAAGCCCAGGCCAACGCGCTGGGCGCACGCCTGCGCGACGTCTCGATCACTCGCGCCGTCGCCTCGCCGCTGTCGCGCGCGCGCCGTACCGCCGAGCTCGCCCTCGGCAGCGAACGCGCGAGCCTGTTGCAGTTCGACCCTGGCTTGATGGAAATCGCCCACGGCACCTGGGAAGGCCTGCTCGCCAGCGAAATCCGCGAACGCGACGGCGACCGCCTGCGCGCTTGGCGCGACACCCCGCATGAAGTGTTGATGCCCGGCGGCGAATCGATCGTGCACGTACTCGACCGCGCCTGGCCCGCGTTCGCGCGCGCCTGCGAAGGCCTGCGTGCCGACGACACCTTGCTGGTGGTCGCCCACGACGCCGTCAACCGCGTGCTGTTGTGCAAGGTGCTCGGCATCCCCTTGTCGAAGCTGTGGACCTTCCGCCAGGCGCCGACCACGCTGAACCTGCTCGAAGGCGACAGCGTCGACACCCTCGACGTGGTGCGCTTGAACGACTGCAGCCACCATACCGCCTTGTTCGGCGAGGCGGTGCATCGGGCCTTGTGATCGATTCGGGTTGACCGAAGCGGGCGCTTCTTTGGAGGCGCCCGTTTTTATTTGGGGTTGTGGGAGTGTTCGCGATGCGACCTTCACAGAAGCCGTGATCCATCTTGAAGTTGCGGTTGCATCGGATCGAAGCCTGAAGTTGCACCTGCCTGGCCTCTGCCTCTGCCTTTGTCTCTGCATTTAGGCATTTGGTCTCGGCTTGGCCTTTGCTGTTGCTGTGCGTCGTCTAAGTCTTGCGAAGGCAATTGAAGACCCGGAGGGCGGCCTGCATGGATGCAGGCCGTTTTTCATCGGGACAGGGATGTCCCGTATGAAAAATCCCTGCGAATGCATCGATCGTGCGGGCCCTTGATTCAAAGAAAAGCATTTTTCTTTGGTTACCTTTCTTTTGTTGCTTATGACAAAAGA
>NZ_JBQEOE010000101.1:0-3402 GCF_052045105.1 Lysobacter sp. 22409
GGATTTTTCGATAGGACATCCTTGTCCTATCGAAAAACGGCGCACGTCCTGTGCGCCGCCCTCCGGGTCTACGGTTGCATTGCTAGATCGGAACTGCGCCAAGCTTTCAAGGCAACGGCAACGGCAACGGCAACGGCAACGGCGGGCCGGGGGCTTGTGATTGGGGTAGGAGCGACGCAAGTCGCGACCGCGTGGCTTCAACCTCGCGGCGTCATGGTCGTGCGGGTGGGCGCTGCGGGCTGATCCAGATCGCTGCATCTTGTTGAGATCGCGGCTTGGGCCCCCGACCAGAATGATCACCGAGTTGATCGGCGTCACAGAAGCGACGCGCGTCTGCAACATCTGCAACATGGGCTGTGGATGATGGCGGGTCGCCTGACGCTTCCGGGGATGCCCTACCGATGACCGACCCGCAACGCCGCCGCTTCCTGGTCGGGCTCACTGTGGGCGGTGCGGCGACCGTCGCCGGGCCGCTGGCGCTGTGGCGCTGGACCGGCGGTCACGGGCATAGCCTCGGCTCGGGCCCGGCACCGAAGTTGTCGGAGTTGGCGCCGGACGCTCGTTTCGTGCAGCCGCTGCGTTTGCCCGGTGCCGACGGCCTGCTCGCCGAGGTCGATCTGAAGCAACCGCTGCGCTTGCTGGCGCAGACGCTTGCGGTGGGGCTGTTCCCGGGCCCGGCGACTTCGCTGTGGGCGTATACCGGCCGCATCGGTGCGCGCGAGGTCGGCAATCCCTTGCTGCACGCGCGCCGTGGCGATACGGTCGAGGTCGAACTCGATAATCGCCTGGCCGAGGCGACCACGATCCATTGGCACGGCCTGAGCATCGACGAGGCCAACGACGGCAGCGGCCTCCATCCGGTTGCGCCCGGCGCCCGCCGAAGCTATCGCTATCGGGTCGACAACCGCGCCGGCCTGTACTGGTATCACGCTCATCCGCACGGACGCACCGGCGTGCAATTGCAGCGCGGCCTGGCCGGTTTGCTGTTGGTCGAGGACGAGGAAGAACGCGCGCTGCGGCAGCGCCTTGGCATGCGCTGGGGCGAGCGCGATCTGCCCTTGATGATCGCCGACAAGCAGGTCGGCGCCGACAACGCCATCGTCTACAAGGACGGCGCCGACGACTGGATCGGCAACCGCGTGCTGGTCAACTGGACGCCCGAGCCTTACCTCGACGTGATCCCGGCCTGGTATCGCTTCCGTCTGGCCAACGTCGCCAATGCGCGCATGCTGCGGGTGGCCTTCGTGCAGGGCGATCAGGTGCTGCCGATGCAGTTGATCGGCACCGACGGCGGCCTGCTCGCCCAGGCCTGGCCGGTCGACGATGTGTTTCTCGGGCCGGCGCAGCGCATCGACGTGCTGGTCGACTTCGGCGCGCTCACGCCCGGCCAGCGGGTGATGCTGCGCAGCCTCGACTACGTGGCGATGGAGAACGAGGACGAATCCGGTGCCTTCCTGCCCGATCCGATGGCCGATCATCCCGGCGCCACGCCGATGGGCGCCGCGTTGGACCTGATGGAACTGCGTTTGATCGAATGCGCGACCGAACGCCGGCCGCCGACGCGGCTGCCCGACCTGAGTGCCTTGTCGAAGATCGACCCGTTGCCCGACACCGCCGACTGGCCGGTGCGCGCCTTGCGTCTGCGCATGGACGAGGCCGGGCGCTGGTTCATCAACGACTGGAATTTCCACGACAGCGGCCACGAGCCGGCGTTCTCGGTGCGCCGCGGCAGCCGCGAGGTCTGGGAAATCCGCAACAGCATGACCAGCATGCCGCACCCGATCCATCTGCACGGCTTCCAGTTCCGCGTGCTCTCGCGCAGCATCAGCCCGCCGGATATCCGCGGGCGCCAGGTCGCGCCCGGCGGTCTGACCGCGCAGGACCTGGGCTGGAACGACACCGTCGTGGTCTGGCCCGGCGAGATCGTGCGCCTGGCCATCGACTTCGCCCAACCGCTCAGCGGCAGCCAGCGCTACATGCTCCATTGCCACAACCTCGAACACGAGGACATGGGCATGATGCTGACCTTCGCGGTGACCGACTGATTCCGCCTTCCCGATCGATGCCCCTGCATTACGGAGTTGCCATGCGCCACGATTTCCTGCGTCCGACCCTGCTCGCCGCCGTCCTGGGCCTGGCCGCATGCACGCCGCCTGCGGGCGGCCCAGCCCAGGGCGATGCCGTCAGCGATGTCGCCGGCACCGCACTGACCGCGGTGGAGCTCGACAGCGAGAAGGCCCGCATCAGCTACATCGTCGGCCGCGATTTTGCTCGCAGCATCGAACCGATCCGCGGCGAACTGGACCAGCGCATCGTGCTGCGCGCGATCCGCGACGCCCAGGCCGATGCGCCGATGTTGTACGACGAGGCGCAGAGCAAGAAGATCCGCGAAGGCTTCAGCGAGCATCTGCGCAATAAGCGCGACGGTGAGCTCAAGCAGCTCGCGGCGCGCAACCTCGAAGCCGGCGACGCCTTCCTGAAGAAGAACGCGAAAGTCGACGGCGTGGCCAGCACCGCTTCCGGTCTGCAGTACCAGGTGCTGCGTGCCGGCAAGGGTGCGCACCCGAAAGCCAGCGACACCGTACGCGTCAACTACATCGGCCGCTTGCTCGATGGCAGCAAGTTCGAGAGCACCTACGACACCGACCACCCGGCCGAATTCGTCCTTGCCCAAGTCATGCCGGGCTGGACCGAAGCCGTGCAGCTGATGACGCCGGGCAGTCAGTACCGCTTTTGGATTCCGGCGAAGCTCGCTTACGGCGAGCAGGGGCTGCCTGGGCAAATCGAACCCAATGCGACCTTGGCGTTCGAGATCGAGTTGTTGGAGATTGCAGGGCAGGGGGCGCCGACGCAGGGGGAATGAGGGGCGGTCGCGATCGGGTTAGTTCTTGATCGCACTGTTGATGCCGAGTGAAGTGGCTGTTCGGTTCGCTGAGATTATGCCGCTCTCCGCTCTCCGCTCTCCGCTCTCCGCTCTCCGCTCTCCGCTCTCCGCTTCTTGCTCTTCGCTTTTCCTGCGAATTGGAGACCCGAAGGGCGGCCCGCATGGATGCGGGCCGTTTTTCATCGGGACATGGATGTCCCGTATGAAAAATCCCTGCGTCGGCACCGAACGCGCGGGCCCTTGATTCAAAGAAAAGCATTTTTCTTTGGTTAGCTTTCTTTTGTTGCTTATGACAAAAGAAAGTAACCCGCCGCTTTAGTGGCGGAAGCTCTTAGCGTTTGATCTTGCTTCTGAAAACCCAAAGCAAGTGCAGAGCTGTCACCCTTGTAGGAGCGACGTAAGTCGCGACCGATCTCGCCGAGTATCGATCAAGCAAGAGCAGAGCTTCCGTCCGCTACGCGGCCGGGTTACTTTCTTTTGCTAAGCCCAAAAGAAAGCTAACCAAAGAAAAGGGCTCT
>NZ_JBQEOE010000102.1:0-3214 GCF_052045105.1 Lysobacter sp. 22409
GCTGTCGCCGGGATTTTTCGATAGGACATCCTTGTCCTATCGAAAAACGGCGCACGTCCTGTGCGCCGCCCTCCGGGTCTTCATTTGGCGGCAAGGCGAAAAGCCGAAGCAAGGTAAAAACACGGCAACTGCAACGGCGTCGCGGCCGAGAAAGGTGCTTGTCCCGGCCGACGATAGAGGCTGAACGAACGCGGTCGCGGCTCGCGCCGCTCCTACCCAAGAGCAGCGTTGCCGTTGCCGTTGCTGTGCGTCGCCTCGCACAAGCGAAGGCCATAGTAGACCCGGAGGGCGGCGCGCAAGGATGCGCGCCGTTTTTCATCGGGACAGGGATGTCCCGTATGAAAAATCCCTGCGTATGCACCGCTCGTGCGGGCTTGTGATTCAAAGAGAAGCAACTTCTTTGGTTACCTTTGACCGAAGGGAATCCAGACGGACTTTTGTTGCTTATGACAAAAGAAAGTAACCCGCCGCTTTAGCGGCGGAAGCTCTTGGCGTTTGATCCTGATCTTGCTTGAAAGAGGCCCCGCAAGACCATCGCAGCGTGGTCGCGACTCACGTCGCTCCTACAGGAAGCTCCAGCCGGCGTGGCGAGACCGGAACGGCGCGGTCGTGGCTTGTGACCGAAAGAAATCCAGTAGGACGCCGCTCCTGCCCTGGGGCTGTCGAAAGCGCCTCGCAACGCCTCCCTCGGGAGGCGCCGTCCAACTCGCTGCGGCCCGCCCATTGAAGGTTATCGCCGCCGGCGTCCTGGTTCAGGGCAGCATCTTTTCCAGAGGCAGGCGCACGTCGGTGACCCGCCACTTCAGGCCGTCGCGGGTCAGCACGAACACGACCGGATCGCCGTCGGCGTTGTTGACCGTAGCGGTGAAGCGCGACGGCGACTCGAAGCGATAGCTCGGGTGCTTGAGCGGTTCCGCCGGCGGCACCTGCGCATAGGCGTCGCGGCGCGGTGCCGACGGATCGAGGCGCCGCAGCAGATTGCGGCCTTCGAGCACCGCGCCGATGCCGACCGGGGTGGCGATCGCATCGACCGCGGTGCCGGCGACGCCGCTGGCCAGGCTCAGGCCGAGCGCGCCGAACAGGCTCGACTGCGCCTCCGGGCCGGCGCGACGGACGATGTAGTCGTCGACCTGCGCCTTCAGGCTCAGGCGCAGCGCGGCGAAGTCGACATGCTTGCTGAGCTCGCCGGCGTTGCGCTCCTTGACCGCGCTGCGGATGGCGTTGACGGTGAGAAAGGGCCCGGCGGCGACATAGCCGAGCAACAGGACCAGGGCCAGGACCAACAGAGCTATCCATTTCTTCATCGCGGCGATCCGGGTGACGGACCGCCAGAGTAACGGCCCTGGCCTTACCTTGGCTTAAGAGACCGGGAGCGGGCTGGAACTAACTGCTTCTCCGAGAGGTGGCAAACCTCATGAGCCCTCATCCCGACCCTCTCCGTGAACGGGATGGGCGCGCCGCTCAGGCGGTCTCGGCCGGACGTGGATCGCGGGCGTAGCGTTGCGCGGCCAAATGCAGCGCCAGTGCGGCCACCGAGCAGACCGAGCCGGCCATGAACGCCGCCGTGCCACCGCCGTGCTGCCAGGCCAATGCGGCCATGCCGGCGCCGAGCACGCCGCCGATGCCGCCGCTGAAGCCGGACAGCATGCCTTGCGCCGAGGCCATGTCGCGGCGCGCCGGGAACAACTCGGCCATGCGCCGCATGCAGCCGGCGTGGAAAGCGGCGAAGCTCAAGGAGTGGCCGGTCTGGGCCAGCGCCATCCAGGCGAAGGAATCGGCGAACCAGGCCACCATCACCCAGCGCAGCGCGGTTGCGAAGATGCAGGCGGCGATCAGGCGATGCGCACCGAAGCGCTGCACCAGCCGCGGCGCCTGCCAGAACATCAGGATCTCGCAGACCACCCCGATCGCCCACAGCAGGCCGACCGCGAAACCGTCGTGGCCGTGCGCCTGCAGTTGCAGGGTGTAGAACACGTAGAAGGGGCCGAAGCTCAGCTGCACCAGCAAGACCGTGCCGAGCAGCCGGCGCGTGCCCGGTCGCCGCCACAGGCGTTCGCGCGGCGTGCCTTCGAGTGGCGCCGGCGAGGGCGGATCGGCGCGATGCAGCCAGGCCGCGGCGGCGGTCAACACCAGCCACGGCAGGCTCAGCCAAACGAAAGCATCGTTGCCGAGCCGGTCGAGCAACCAGCCGTAGCTCGCCGCGACGATGAGGAAGCCGACCGAACCCCACATCCGGATCTTGCCGTAGTCGTGATTGCGCGTGCCCAGCGCGTTCAGGGTCATCGCCTCGAACTGCGGCATGACCGCGTTGAAGAACAGCGCGAACGCGCCCATCACCACGAACAACATCACGCCGCCGTCGAAGCGGGCGAAGCCGGCGAACATGGCCAGCGCCAGCAGGCAGCCGGCGACCAGCCAATGCCCCGGCGCCCGGCTGCGCGCCACCTGCCGCGCCCAGGTCGGCGGCGCCAGGATGCGCCCGCCGTACCACAGCGCCAGCATCGCCCCGACCGCATAACCGCCGTGACCGTTGGCGCTGACCCAACGCCCGATGTAGGGCGTATAGGCGCCGAGCATGCCGAAGTAGCCGAGGTAGAACAGGGCGTAGCGGCGGAATTCGGCGGTGGACACGTGAGGCTCGGCGAGGCGCGGCGGATGCCGCTCACGATACCGGAAGCGGTGCGGGATTCGGTTGCCGCGGGGCGCGGTTTCGGGAGGTTTTTTGCTAGGCCAGGCGGGGCGATGAGGGGCCAAGCGGCGGCGGACCGGTGGGCCGGTTCTGGAGGCCGGTGAGCGTTCGAGGTATCGCAGTTTCTTCGGTCGCGGCTTGCGCCGCTCCTACCCAAAAGCAGCGGCGCTGAAGGTTTTGCCATTGCTGTTGCTGTTGCCGTTGCTGTGCGTCGCATTGCACTCGCCAGGGCAGAGGAAGACCCGGAGGGCGGCCCGCATGGATGCGGGCCGTTTTTCATCGGGACAAGGATGTCTCGTATGAAAAAGCCCTGCGGAGGCACCGCTCGTGCGGGCCTGTGATTCAAAACAAAAGCATTTTTCTTTGGTTACTTTCTTTTGTTGCTTTAGACAAAAGAAAGTTACCCGCCGCTTTAGTGCCGGAAGCTTTTATCGTTTGATCTTGCTTGTATGAAAGCCATAAGCAAGTGCAGAGCTTCCGTCCGCTAACGCGGCCGGGTTACTTTCTTTTGCTAAGCCCAAAAGA
>NZ_JBQEOE010000103.1:0-3131 GCF_052045105.1 Lysobacter sp. 22409
TCGTTCAACTCGGCTTCCACGCCGACGTCGACGGTCGCCATCAGGCCCAGCTCGTGGTTCGGAAACGCTTGCGGTTGCGTGCCGGAGCCGATCGGCACCACCAGCAAGGCGTTGTCCTTCTCGCCCAGGGTGTCCTGCAGGCCGAGCGTCGCCCACGGGCGGATGCGTGCGCCGCCGGCCGTCTCGAAACGCTTCTCGGCACGCACCGCGGCGCGCACCGTGCCCAGCAGGTCGTCGTCCATCACCAGTTGCTTGCCGCTCGCATCGCGCTGGTCCTGCCACTGCATCGCACTGGCGCTCAGGTTCACTTGCGGTTCGACGGTCCAGCCGTTGCTCAAGTGAAAGCGATGGCCGAGCTGCGCGCTTGCGGTCAGGCTGTTGCCGCCGATCTCTTCCTTGAAGCCATCGGCGACGGTGATGTCAGCTTCCGGCAATTGGCCGACCAAGGTCATGTCGAGGTAGGTGCCATTCTTCCAACTGACGCTGCCGTACATGCCGACCATCGGCGTATCGACGCGCACGTTGGCTTCGCCGATGCCTTGCAGGTCGGTCGAGTTGGTGCCGCTGGCCCAGTAGTTGCCGTGCTGGAACGCGACGAACAAGCCGCCGCGCAGGGTGCGGGTCTCGCGATCCTGTAACTGCGCATCGACGCCGACGTACAAGCCGAGTGTGTCGCCGCTGAAAGCGAAGCCAGGGTTGGCGCCCATCTCCAGTTCGCTGCCGGTGGCAGCCACCCAGAAACCGTGGCAGTCCCCTTCCAGCGACCAATAGGCGCGTTCCATTTCGTCTTCGTGCGAACCGCAGCGCGGGGTGTCGCCGCGCACACCGGCCATGCGTTCGAACAGCAGGCGGTTATTCTCCTGGATCAGCGCGGCGCCGATGCTCGGCAGCACGGCGTAGCCGCCGATTTCCGGCAGGATGTCGCTGGCTTCGGTGTTGAGATACCAGCCATCGCCCTGGCGGTCGAAGGTCCATGGAAACACGCTGCCGTTCAAGCGCACCACGCCGTCGCTCGCGCCGGCGGAAATGAAGCTGCCTGCGGTCGTTGCGTTGTCGTTCGGCGCCGAAATCACCCGGATCGAGGCCGGCTGTTGCGGGGTCTCGCTGCCGTCGCCGAGGAAGGTCACCGCGGTGCTGCCGATGACGTCGCCGCCGATGTCCAAACCGCCCGAGCTCTGATTGCCCGGCGATACCGTCAGCGCCAGCGCGCCGCCACCGGTGTAGTTGCCGCTGATGCCGAAGCGGGCGCTGCCGACCCGGATGAAACCCGAGTTGGACAAATTGCCGGTGAGGCTGGCGCCGCTCATGCCGATCAGTTCCGAGGTGCCGTCGATCGACAGCAAGCCGCCGGCCAAGTTCAGCGGCGCGGTCAAGGTCAGGTGAGTGCCGGTGAGCAGGTCGACGCGCTCCCAGTTCACTAGCGGGCTCACATCGCTCTGGTCCAGGGTCATGCCGTGGAAGTTCACCCGATCCTCGCCGCCGGCGCCGCCGTCGAAGCGGACCAGGCCGCTCAAGTCGCCGCCGCGGAAATCGGCGCTGTCGTTGCCGGCGCCGAATTCGAAGTTGCCGATCACCGTGCCCGACGACGCGAAGCTGTCGTTGCCGGCGGTGCCGCTGTAGAGGCCGGTGGCCTTCAGGGTCGCGCCGGCGGCGACCGTAGTGTTCTGCGCGGACACGCTGCCGCTGGCGGTGACTTCGAGCAGGCCACCGATCACCTCGACGTCGATGAACTGCGAAGGCCCGTTGATCTGCAACGCACCGGCACCGGACTTAGCCAGCGATTCGAAGCCCAGCATGCTGCCCAGCGGCACGTTGAAGCCGCCTCCGATATTTGCCTCGAGCGTGTCGTTGCCGAGGCCGCCTTCGACCGTGCCGATCGCTGCGGTGGTTTCGTGGACGATGAAGCGGTCGTCGCCGGCACCGAGCGCGAACGTGCCGCTGCCGGTGTCGAGCGTGCCGGCCAGGTCGAATGCATCGTCGCCGTCGCCGAGGTCGCCGGAAGCGAGCAAGCTCGCGCCAGCGGCCACTTCGACCGTGTTGACGCCGGCGCTGCCGGTCAACACGGTCTGGCCCGCGGCCATGCCTTGCACGCGGCCGTCGATCGCGAGCGTGGTGCCGTCGGCCATCGCCAAGGTCGGCGTTTGCAGGGTTCCGGCCACGCTCAGAATGCCGCCGTTGAGCGTGGTGCCGCCGCTGAAGCTCTGGATGCCGGTCAGCGTGACTTCGCCGGCGTTGTCCTTCTGCAGGAACTCGAAGTTGATCGTGTTGCCGGCATCGAAGCTGAAGGCGTTGGCGTTGTCGAGCACCACCGTGTCGCCGCTGCCGTGTCCGCCGCCGCTGATGACCGCGTTGAGCGCGGCGCCGTCGCCGAGGGTCAGCACGTCTTCGCCGCCGCACAGGTCGATGCTGCCGCTGCCGGACACGGTGCCCGACACGCTCATCGTGTCGTTGGCGGCGCCGCAACCGAAGCTGCCGTCGACGTTCAAGGTCGCGCCGGCTCCGACCACCGTGGCCAGTGTGCTGCCTGCGGTCGCCACCACGCTGCCGGCCGGGCCGATATTCAAGGTACCGCCGAGCACGCTGACCTCCTGCAAGTCGGTTGCGCTCGGGCCGATGATGTTGAGCGTGCCGGTGCCGGTCTTGGTCACGCCTTCGAAGTTGACCAACGCACCCAGGTCTGCGGTCAGATCGATGTCGTAGACGCGCGTATCCAGGCCGGCGCCGCCGTCGATGGTGCCGAGCACCGTGGTGCCGTCGTGGACGACGAAGCTGTCGTCGCCGTCGCCCAGTGCGAAGGTGCCGCCCAAGGTGTCCAGCGTGCCGACCACGTCGAGCACGTCCTCGCCGGCGCCGAGATTGCCGTTGGCCAAAGCCGAACCGTTGATAGTCACCGTGTTGACGCCGACGCTGCCGGTGATCGCGGCGGCGATGCCCGCCCCTGCGTCCAGACTGCCGTCGACGGTCAACGTGGTGTCGTCGTTCATCGCCACGGTCGGCGTGCTCAGCGCGCCGGCGACCGCGAGCTCGCCGCCGTTGAGGGTGGTGCCGCCGCTGAAGCTTTGGGTGCCGGTCAGGGTCGCGATGCCTGCGTTGTCCTTCTGCAGAAATTCGAAGTTGACCGTATTGCCGGC
>NZ_JBQEOE010000104.1:0-3131 GCF_052045105.1 Lysobacter sp. 22409
GCCGGCAATACGGTCAACTTCGAATTTCTGCAGAAGGACAACGCAGGCATCGCGACCCTGACCGGCACCCAAAGCTTCAGCGGCGGCACCACCCTCAACGGCGGCGAGCTCGCGGTCGCCGGCGCGCTGAGCACGCCGACCGTGGCGATGAACGACGACACCACGTTGACCGTCGACGGCAGTCTGGACGCAGGGGCGGGCATCGCCGCCGCGATCACCGGCAGCGTCGGCGTCAACACGGTGACTATCAACGGTTCGGCTTTGGCCAACGGCAATCTCGGCGCCGGCGAGGACGTGCTCGACGTGGTCGGCACGCTGGACACCTTGGGCGGCACCTTCGCACTGGGCGACGGCGACGACAGCTTCGTCGTCCACGACGGCACCACGGTGCTCGGCACCATCGACGGCGGCGCCGGCCTGGATACGCGCGTCTACGACATCGATCTGACCGCAGACCTGGGTGCGTTGGTCAACTTCGAAGGCGTGACCAAGACCGGCACCGGCACGCTCAACATCATCGGCCCGAGCGCAACCGACTTGCAGGAGGTCAGCGTGCTCGGCGGTACCTTGAATATCGGCCCGGCCGGCAGCGTGGTGGCGACCGCAGGCAGCACACTGGCCACGGTGGTCGGAGCCGGCGCGACCTTGAACGTCGACGGCAGCTTCGGTTGCGGCGCCGCCAACGACACGATGAGCGTGTCGGGCACCGTGTCCGGCAGCGGCAGCATCGACCTGTGCGGCGGCGAAGACGTGCTGACCCTCGGCGACGGCGCCGCGCTCAACGCGGTCATCAGCGGCGGCGGACACGGCAGCGGCGACACGGTGGTGCTCGACAACGCCAACGCCTTCAGCTTCGATGCCGGCAACACGATCAACTTCGAGTTCCTGCAGAAGGACAACGCCGGCGAAGTCACGCTGACCGGCATCCAGAGCTTCAGCGGCGGCACCACGCTCAACGGCGGCATTCTGAGCGTGGCCGGAACCCTGCAAACGCCGACCTTGGCGATGGCCGACGGCACCACGCTCGCGATCGACGGCCGCGTGCAAGGCATGGCCGCGGGCCAGACCGTGTTGACCGGCAGCGCCGGCGTCAACACGGTCGAAGTGGCCGCTGGCGCGAGCTTGCTCGCTTCCGGCGACCTCGGCGACGGCGACGATGCATTCGACCTGGCCGGCACGCTCGACACCGGCAGCGGCACGTTCGCGCTCGGTGCCGGCGACGACCGCTTCATCGTCCACGAAACCACCGCAGCGATCGGCACGGTCGAAGGCGGCCTCGGCAACGACACGCTCGAGGCAAATATCGGAGGCGGCTTCAACGTGCCGCTGGGCAGCATGCTGGGCTTCGAATCGCTGGCTAAGTCCGGTGCCGGTGCGTTGCAGATCAACGGGCCTTCGCAGTTCATCGACGTCGAGGTGATCGGTGGCCTGCTCGAAGTCACCGCCAGCGGCAGCGTGTCCGCGCAGAACACTACGGTCGCCGCCGGCGCGACCCTGAAGGCCACCGGCCTCTACAGCGGCACCGCCGGCAACGACAGCTTCGCGTCGTCGGGCACGGTGATCGGCAACTTCGAATTCGGCGCCGGCAACGACAGCGCCGATTTCCGCGGCGGCGAGCTCAGCGGCCTGACCCGTTTCGACGGCGGCGCCGGCGGCGAGGATCGGGTGAACTTCCACAGCATGACCCTGGACCAGAGCGACGTGGGCGCACTGTCCAACTGGGAGCGCGTCGACCTGCTCACCGGCACTCACCTGACCTTGAACGCACCGCTGAACCTGGCCGGGGGTTTGCTGTCGATCGACGGTACCTCGGAATTGATTGCAATGAGCGGCGCCAACCTGACCGGCAGCGTGGCCAATTCTGGCGTGATCACGGTCGGCGGCGCCCGCTTCGGCATCAGCGGCAACTACACCGGCGGCGGCGCGCTGGCGCTGACGGTATCGCCGGGCAACCAGACCTCGGGCGGTTTGGACATCGGCGGCGACGTCGCCGGCACCACCGCGGTGACCTTTCTCGGCGACGGCAGCGAAACCCCGCAGCAGCCGGCGTCGATCCGGGTGATCTCGGCCCCGAACGACAACGCGGCGACCGCAGGCAGCTTCACCGCGGCCGGCGCGAGCGACGGAGTGGTGCGCTTGAACGGCAGCGTGTTCCCGTGGAGCTTCGACCGCCAGGGCGATGGCTGGTATCTGAACACCGAGGCCAGCAATATCCTGCCGGAAATCGGCGGGTACGCGGTGCTGCCGGACATCGGCCTGGCCGATATCCAGAGCAGCAACCGGCTGTTGTTCGAACGCATGAGCGGCGTACGTGGCGATACGCCGCGCTGCGGCGCGGAGGAGGAGGGCGCACGGCGCGCTTATGCGTCGTTGCGCGGCGATTGCCACGGCCTTTGGGTAGCGGCGAGCGGCAGCGAACTCGAGATGGGCGCCAACCCGGGCTTCGCTTTCAGCGGCGACACGCTCGGCTTGTACCTGGGCATGGACGTGCTGTTGCAGGACCGCGAGACGCGCAGCTTCCGCGGCGGCGTATTCCTGGGCTACCAACACGGCAACTACTGGGCCGACGGCGCCAATTCGACCGATCTGCAAGGCATCGGCCAGGCCCATGTGCGCGTCGATACGCCGATGGTCGGCATGTACGGTAGCGTCAGTTGGCAGGGCGGCAGCTACCTGGACATGACCCTGGTCGGGCAACGGCCGGAGGCCCGCGTCGCGGTGGCCGACGGTTTCAACCAAGACATCGGCGGCAGCAGCGTGACCGCAAGCGCACAGTTCGGCCATCGCTTTCACTTGAGCAACGGCTGGACCCTCGAGCCGCAAGTGAACCTGAGCGCCAGTGCCATGCAGTGGCAGGACCAGCGCGATGCGAGCGGCAAGCAACTGGTGATGGACGACGACCTGCTGGGCACGGTGCGCGCCGCGGTGCGTGCCGAGAAGCGTTTCGAGACGGCCGGCGGCGCACGCATCCGCCCGTGGGCGACGCTCGGCCTGCAGGACACCCTGGGCGAGAAGGACAACGCCTTGCTGGTGGTGCCGATCGGCTCCGGCACGCAACCGCAAGCGTTTCCGAACCACGAGCTGGGCCTGATGGCGACCGTCGACGTCGGCGTGGAAGCCGAGTTGAACGA
>NZ_JBQEOE010000105.1:0-3035 GCF_052045105.1 Lysobacter sp. 22409
CCCCAATCCGCATCGCCGCCCGACGAGGATGCGCGTGCGCCGACGCCGAGCACCGAACCGTTGCCGAAACGGTGGTCGAAGTCCACCAAGGCCTGCCCCCAGCTGCGGTCCAGTTCGCCGCCGGGCAGATCGAACCCGAACAGGTCGATGATCTCGCCGCGCGTGCCGCTGACCGTCTTGTCCAGACGGCGGACCGCTTCCAGCGACACCGTCAGTTCGTTGCTGCCGCCGATCCGGCCCGAGAACGCCGTGCCCAAGCGCGCATCGCGCGTCGTCCAATCGCTGCGCTCGAAGCGCGACGGGAAACCGCCGCCGTCTTCGCTGTAAGCATCCAGCTCGGTCTTGCTCCAGGTGTAGGACAGGTACGGCGAAACTCTCACCCTGCCCCACTGCGCCGCGTCCTTCCAGTCCAAACGCGCGCGCAGCGCCGCCACCTTCGCATCCGGCCGCGCCGACGAGGTATGCACATCGGTGCCATTGTAGTAACGACGCTGCGAATCGACATCGAACCGGCCGGAATAGCCCAGCAGGCTGCCCTGCCATTGTTCGCCGAACTTGAACGCCGCCTCGCCGAGCAGGTATTCGCCTTCGGACTTGCCTTGGCTGCCAAGGTCCCACTCCTGCCGCGCCTTGGCCTTGCCCAGGCCCAGGCCCAGGCGCGCCGGACCGAGGTCGGTGCAGACACCGACTTCCAACTGCTCAATGCGGGTTTTGCTCTCGTCGTAATCGGCCGCCTCGGCATTGGCCCAGGCGCAAGAGCCGTCGGACTCGCTCGCCAGGCCGTTATCGAGCAGCGAGCGATGGTGCGCGCCCGACAGCGTCGCGTTGGCCAGGCCGCTCAGGCCCAGGGTCAGGCGCTGGTTGGCATCGATCAGGCTGCGTCGGTAGGCCGCCACGTCCAGCAGAAAACCGCCGTTCGGCCCCTTGACCCGCGCGATCCAGATCTGATCGCGGAAGCCTAGGCCCGCGATCACCGATCCGTCGGCATTGACCCCTTGCACCTTCGCCCAAGTGGGGTCGATCGCGAACTCGACGCCGTAGCCGGCCAGCCATTGCTGGATCGACAGCGTTCCGGTCTGCTCGGACCAACGGAAGACATTCCTCTGTCCTCCCGGACCACCGTAGGTTTCGCCGACGATCACCTGCCCGTCGGCGGATATTTTGGTCGGCAAACTGCCCTTCATCGACGGCAACAGGCCGAGCAAGCGCACGCCGGCCGCCTGGTCCCAGACGTAGGCCTGTTGAATCCGCTCGCCCGAGTTCGTGACGATGACCCCGGTGATGCGGCTGCCGTCGTGCGAAACGTCTACCGCGGCCTCCAGCGCGCTGCCGAGCGCCGCATCGATGAAGAACGGCGCGCGCCCGTCCTGCCACACGAACACCCGCGGGTTCACCCCGTTTCCGCTGGCCCGACCGATGACCGTGCGTCCGTCGCCGGAAAGCGCACCGGGATCGAACAACGAGTAGCCCTGCCAGTCGCCGGCTACCGGCATCACCTCCACGCCCCGATCGGAACGCCAGCGGAAGACCTCACGCCGGAAATTGCTGTTCAAACGTTGCCCGGCGATGATCCGCCCGTCCGCGGACATGTCCTGGGCAATGGCGGAGTAGCCGGGGACATCCACCACCCGTATCCCGCCTTCGCGCGTCCACAGCGCCGGCGCCCAGCGTCGGTCCGGTAGCCCCGATACCGAATCGGGCAGGTTCAACAACACCACGGAACCGTCCCCGGATATCGCACGCAACTCGAAATCTTGGCTGGAAAGCCCGGGGAACGTCAGGATGTCGGTACGCCCTTGCGATCGGGTCCAATGGAACGCGGTGGCGTGGAAAAGGCCGGCCACGGCACGGCCGTCGTCGGACAACAGCGACCAGCCCATGGAAAATTCCGGGCCGATCACGTCCACTTCCACCGCCGCCCGGGCGGAACCGCAAACGGCCAGAACGGCCAACGTCAAAATCGCTGCGCGCATAGTCCAATCCTTGGTGGTCGAGCGAAGTCATCAGGGACAGGCCCCGGGCTCTCATGCACTGATGATCCTAGGCGGCCGTCGCATCGACTGAAACTGCACCGACAGCGCCGCCGGTCACGCTATGGCGCTTTCCCCCGCACTTACCGTACGACACTCATACGTTTCGGCCGGCGCCGCCGGCCGCGCGACCGCCAGGAAACAGCCCGGGCGGCCGCTGGCCGCAGCCTAGAAGGCCAGCCGATAGCTCGCCGACACACCCCAATCCGCATCGCCGCCCGACGAGGATGCGCGTGCGCCGACGCCGAGCACCGAACCGTTGCCGAAACGGTGGTCGAAGTCCACCAAGGCCTGCCCCCAGCTGCGGTCCAGTTCGCCGCCGGGCAGATCGAACCCGAACAGGTCGATGATCTCGCCGCGCGTGCCGCTGACCGTCTTGTCCAGACGGCGGACCGCTTCCAGCGACACCGTCAGTTCGTTGCTGCCGCCGATCCGGCCCGAGAACGCCGTGCCCAAGCGCGCATCGCGCGTCGTCCAATCGCTGCGCTCGAAGCGCGACGGGAAACCGCCGCCGTCTTCGCTGTAAGCATCCAGCTCGGTCTTGCTCCAGGTGTAGGACAGGTACGGCGAAACTCTCACCCTGCCCCACTGCGCCGCGTCCTTCCAGTCCAAACGCGCGCGCAGCGCCGCCACCTTCGCATCCGGCCGCGCCGACGAGGTATGCACATCGGTGCCATTGTAGTAACGACGCTGCGAATCGACATCGAACCGGCCGGAATAGCCCAGCAGGCTGCCCTGCCATTGTTCGCCGAACTTGAACGCCGCCTCGCCGAGCAGGTATTCGCCTTCGGACTTGCCTTGGCTGCCAAGGTCCCACTCCTGCCGCGCCTTGGCCTTGCCCAGGCCCAGGCCCAGGCGCGCCGGACCGAGGTCGGTGCAGACACCGACTTCCAACTGCTCAATGCGGGTTTTGCTCTCGTCGTAATCGGCCGCCTCGGCATTGGCCCAGGCGCAAGAGCCGTCGGACTCGCTCGCCAGGCCGTTATCGAGCAGCGAGCGATGGTG
>NZ_JBQEOE010000106.1:0-2768 GCF_052045105.1 Lysobacter sp. 22409
AGCCAGACGATCGCCAAGACCATGACCAATGCCGATAACGACGGCAGCGGCACGGTAACGGTGGGCGACGTGCTGACCTATACGGTGACGGTGACCAACACCAGCGCCAGCGGCAACCTGATCAACGTGGTGGTGAACGACAGCAAGATCACCCCGAGCACGACGACCTGTGCATCGGTGGCACCGGGTGCGACCTGCGTGTTGACGGGCACCTACACGGTGACCGCGGCCGACGTGACTGCCGGTTCGATCAGCAATACAGCGACCTCGACCAGTACCGTCTGTCCTGCGGGCAGCACCGATCCGGCGTGCACCACGACGATCAACACCCCGGTGGTTCCGTCGACGGTCAGCTACACCAAGTCCGCCAGCACGGCCGGTCCGGTCGTGGTCGGCGACGTGATCACCTACACCCTGACGACGACGGTGGCGAACGCGCAGACCATCGGTGTGTTGACCCTGACCGACACGCTGGGCGCTGGCCTGGACTTCGTGGCGGTGACGGGCCAGAGCCCGGCGAGCGCTTACACCTGCAATGCCGCCAATCCGCTGGTCTGCACGCTGCCGGCCGGTACGGTGCCGGGCGTCTACACCGTGACCTACACGGCACGGGTCAACGCTCAGGCGACGGGTGGCGTGACCAACGCCGTGGTCGGCACGGGCACGGACAATCCGACCTGCACCGGCACCTGCACCACCAATACGCCGGTGACGGCGTCGGCGGTGAGCTACGAGAAGACGGCGAGCACCGCCGGTCCGGTCGTGGTCGGCGACGTGATCACCTACACCTTGACGGCGACGGTGACCAACGCGCAGACCACGGGCGTGACCACGCTGACCGACACGATGGGGTCCGGCCTGGACTTCGTCGCGGTGACCAGCGCCGGTGCCTTCACCTGCAATGCGGCCAATCCGCTGGTGTGCACCTTGCCGGCCGGTACGGTGCCGGGTAGCTACGCGGTGACCTACACCGCGCGGGTCAACGGCCAGGCCGGTGGCAGCGTGAACAATGCGGTGGTCGGCACCGGTACGGACGCTCCGAGTTGCAGCAATGCGGGCTGCTCGGTCACGACCGAAGTCGCGCCGCCGGTGGTCAGCTACGCGAAGTCGGCCAGTACGGCCGGCCCGGTGGCGCAAGGCGACACGATCACCTACACGCTGACGACGACGGTGGCCAACGCGCCGACGCGCAACGCCCTGACCCTGACCGATACCCTGGGCACGGGTCTGGACTTCACCGCGGTGACCGGTGCAGCCGGCTACAGCTGCAACGCCGCCAACCCGCTGGTGTGCACGCTGCCGGCCGGTACGGTGCCGGGCACCTACACGGTGACTTACACCGCGACGGTCAACGCACAGGCGTCGGAGACGGTGAACAACACCGTGGTCGGCACCGGTACGGACAACCCGTCGTGCGTGGGCGTGTGCACCACCAGCACCACGGTGGCGCCGCCGCCGACCCTGCGGGTGATCAAGCAGGCCTCGCCGCGCGATGTGAAGATCGGCGACCTGGTCCGCTACACGGTTACGGTCGAGAACACCGGTACCGTCGACGCGATCGATGCGACCCTGGTCGACACGCCGCCTGCGGGCTTCACCTTCGTCGACGGTTCGCTGTCGGTCGCGGATCGCGACGGCGTCGGTCGCCTGGTCGGTACCTATCCGATCCAGGTCGACCAGGTCGACATCGCCGCCGGTGAGCGCGCGACGTTCACCTACCTGCTGCGGGTCGGCGCCGGCGTGCGCGCGGGCATCCACTCCAACAGTGCGTTGATGCGCGACAACGGCAAGATCGTCTCGAACGTGGCCACCGCCGAAGTGCAGCTGATCGCCGATCCGTTGCTCGACCATGCCCTGATCCTGGGCACGGTGTTCGACGACCGCGACGGCGACGGCTGGCAGGACAGCGCGGCGATCGACGACGCGCGCGTCCAGGGCGGTTTCGCTGTGGACGCCTACGTGCCGAACTCGACCACGGTCGATCGCGGCAACGGTCCGAAGGCGGAACCGGATGCGAGCTCGCCGATGCTGCACGGCATCGTCCTGGGCAGCATCTCGGCCCGTCAGTCCGACGCCGATCCGGCCGACGCGCACCGCGTGGTGATCAGCCAGCGCCTGAAGGAGTTGAGCTTCACCGACGACTTCGCGCTGACCACCCAGCAGGGCGTGACGGTGCGGATGGATGCGGCCGGTACGACCCGGATCGAGCGCAGCGGCGACGCGGCCAAGAACCTGAGCGGTGCGGCACCGACGGTGGAACGTCGGGTCAGCCCGACCGAGGGCGGCTACCTGGTCGACTACATCGTCCGCAACACCGGTGTCGACGAACGCGGTATCCCGGGCGTGCGCATCGCTTCGATCGAGGGCTTGTTGATGGAGACCGACCAGTACGGCCGCTATCACCTCGAAGGCGTGGACGTGGGCACCCTGGAACGCGGCCGCAACTTCATCCTCAAGGTCGATCCGTCGACCCTGCCGCCGGGCAGCGTGTTCACCACCGACAACCCGCTGACGCGTCGCGTCACCCCGGGCCTGCCGGTCCGCTTCGACTGGGGCGTCAAGCTGCCGGCCGGGCTGATCGAAGGCGGTGAGGAGCAGGTCGAGATGGAGCTGGGCGAAGTCTTCTTCGCCCCGGGCAGCGCCGAGGTGCGTGCGCAGTATCTGCCGGCGATCGAGAAGATGGCCGAAAAGATCAAGCAACACCGCGGCGGCGAAGTGGTGATCAGCGCCAACGGCGATAGCGAGTCGCTGGCGTTCGATCGGGCTTC
>NZ_JBQEOE010000107.1:0-2750 GCF_052045105.1 Lysobacter sp. 22409
CGCAACGGCACGTTCGAAACCGGCGAGCGCGCCTGCGCCGGCGTCACCGGCAACGGCAACGTGGCCTTGAACTGGACGATCCCGACCGGCGCGACCTATGTCGCCGGCGAAAGCTATGCGCGCCTGCGCCTGGGTTACACGACGTCGCAAGTTCAGAACGCGACCGGCCTGGCCGACAGCGGCGAGGTCGAGGATTACCCGATCACCCTGCTGCCGCGCGTGCGCCTGACCAAAGCCTTGGTACCGACTTCGGATCCGGGCCTGTTCAATCTCTCGGTGGCGCCGGCGTCGGCGACCGCGGTGCAGACCAACACCGGCGCCGTGTCCAACGTCGGCAACGGCGGCACCACCGACTGGGTGCCGGTGCCGTTCGGCACGCTCATCACCGTCAGCGAGACCGCCGGCACCGGCACCAGCCTGAGCAACTACACCTCGAGCATCGCCTGTACCGACCGCTCCGGCGCTGCGGTCACGCTCGGCGCCGCCGGGACCACCCGCACCTTCTCCAGCATGGTCAGCGCACCGGTCGGGCCGCCGACCACGCCGAACAGCGCCAACGCCAACCTCAGCGAGATCAGTTGCACCGCGACCAATGCGCGGCTGCCCACCTTGCAGGTGGTCAAGGTCACCCAGAACGGCGTCGGCACGTTTTCGTTCAGCGGCAGCAACGGCATCGCCAATCACGACATCACCACCGTCACCGCCGGCACCGGCGTGGCCGGCCCGGTGCAGTTGCTGACCGCCGCGAGCACCGCGACCACGGTGACCGAAGCGCCGCTGCCGGCCGGTTATCTGCTCGGCGGCATTTCCTGCAGCGGACTCGGGGCAGGCGGCAACGCAACCGTCGACCTGCCGAACCGCAGCGTAAGCCTCGACGCCGCCGCGACCGTAGCCGGCAGCGCCATCGTCTGCACCTTCACCAACATCGCCCAGGTCGCGGATCTGGCCATCACCAAGACCAACACGCCCTTGGCCGGCGACAGCGACCAGGCCAACGACACCGTGGTGCGCGGTGCCGCTACCCAATACACCCTGCGCGTCACCAACAACGGGCCGGTGTCGGTGACCGGCGCGGTGGTGCGCGATACGCCCGGTGCGGGACTCAACTGCCCGAGCGGCAACGTGGTGAGCTGCAGCAGCGTGCCCGCCGGCGCCTGCCCGGGCCCGATCCTGATGAGCGACCTGACCGCGGGCGTACCGCTGGGCACGCTGTCGGTCGGCACGGTCGCGACCCTGACGTTTTCGTGCACCGTGCTATGACGGCGCAGCGGAACCACTTCCGCCCCGCCCGCTAGATTTCCCCGCTAGATTTGCGGTCGCAGGGCCAGCTCGCACGATCGGTTCGGCCCTGCGATCGTCGGCCACGGTGGTTCTGCCGGCTCAGTCTTTCGCTATCGCTGCGAACCTCATGACCGTACCTGACCGGACCCGCCGCGCGGTCCGGTCAGCGGTTTCGCGCACCGCCCGCTGCGCCGACCCGCTTACGGCACGGTGCACGAGAAGCTGAGCGTCACCACTGCGCCCAGCGGCAGGGTGCCCAGCGCCACACCGGCGGTCAGATCGCTGATCAGAATCGGACTCGGAGCGGCCGGGCACGCGCCGGCGGTCGCACTGCTGCAGCTCACCACGTTGCCTGCCGGGCAGTTCAAGCCACTGACCGGCGTGTCCTGGACGATGGCACCCGTGACCGACACCGGCCCGTTGTTGATGACGCGCAGGGTGTATTGCGTAGTCGCGCCGCGCACCACGGTGTCGTTGGCCTGGTCGTTGTCGCCGGCCAAGGGCGTGTTGGTTTTGGTGATGGCCAGATCCGCGACCTGGGCGATGTTGGTGAAGGTGCAGACGATGGCGCTGCCGGCCGCAGTCGCCGCGGCATCGAGGCTCACGCTGCGGTTCGGCAGGTCGACGGTTGCGTTACCGCCTGCACCGAGCCCGCTGCAGGAAATGCCGCCGAGCAGATAACCGACCGGCAGCGGCGCTTCAGTCACCGTGGTGACGGTGCTCGCGGCGGTCAGCAACTGCACCGGGCCGGCCACGCCGGTGCCGGCGGTGACGGTGGTGATGTCGTGATTGGCGATGCCGTTGCTGCCGCTGAACGAAAACGTGCCGACGCCGTTCTGGGTGACCTTGACCACCTGCAAGGTGGGCAGCCGCGCATTGGTCGCGGTGCAACTGATCTCGCTGAGGTTGGCGTTGGCGCTGTTCGGCGTGGTCGGCGGCCCGACCGGTGCGCTGACCATGCTGGAGAAGGTGCGGGTGGTCCCGGCGGCGCCGAGCGTGACCGCAGCGCCGGAGCGGTCGGTACAGGCGATGCTCGAGGTGTAGTTGCTCAGGCTGGTGCCGGTGCCGGCGGTCTCGCTGACGGTGATGAGCGTGCCGAACGGCACCGGCACCCAGTCGGTGGTGCCGCCGTTGCCGACGTTGGACACGGCGCCGGTGTTGGTCTGCACCGCGGTCGCCGACGCCGGCGCCACCGAGAGATTGAACAGGCCCGGATCCGAAGTCGGTACCAAGGCTTTGGTCAGGCGCACGCGCGGCAGCAGGGTGATCGGGTAATCCTCGACCTCGCCGCTGTCGGCCAGGCCGGTCGCGTTCTGAACTTGCGACGTCGTGTAACCCAGGCGCAGGCGCGCATAGCTTTCGCCGGCGACATAGGTCGCGCCGGTCGGGATCGTCCAGTTCAAGGCCACGTTGCCGTTGCCGGTGACGCCGGCGCAGGCGCGCTCGCCGGTTTCGAACGTGCCGTTGCG
>NZ_JBQEOE010000108.1:0-2100 GCF_052045105.1 Lysobacter sp. 22409
AAGCATTTTTCTTTGGTTACCTTTCTTTTGTTGCTTATGACAAAAGAAAGTAACCCGCCGCTTTAGTGGCGGAAGCTTTTTAGCGTTTGATCCTGTTCTTGTTTTTGAAGAAGCCATAAGCAAGTGCAGAGCTTCCGCCCGCTACGCGGCCGGGTTACTTTCTTTTGCTAAGCCCAAAAGAAAGGTAACCAAAGAAAAGGGCTCTCCTTGCAAGGGCACAGGCCACGAGTGCGATGCCTGCATCGGGATTTTTCGATAAGACGTCCCTGTCTTATCGAAAAACGGCGCACGTCCTGTGCGCCGCCCTCCGGGTCTCCGCTTGACCGGTAAAGCGGCAAAGCAGATCAAAATCCCTGCAACGGCAACGGCAACGGCAACGGCAACGGCCGAGGCTCAAGCCGAACGCGGCAACCTTGCAATGGCGCGATCGAACGTCGCAGCCAACAACACGACTCGCAAGACATCGGTGAACAACGAGGTGCGGAACGACAACGGGGTGTTGAGGAACACCGCCAAGGGCTGGCCGACGACGTTCTGCCATTCCGGGTCCTTTGGGCCGACCACATGTTCCATCAAGCGCCACGACCACGAGTCGATGTACGACAACAACTGCCAGCACACGCACAAGGTCAGCAAGGCCGGCAGGCCGGCGCGCAGCACCAGGCGCAGGCTGTTGACCACCGGCACGCCCTTGCTGGTCCAGCCGGCGCTGGCCTTGTCGGCCAGCATGCGCAAGCTGAAATGCATCGACTTGAAGCGCGCGCTGACCTTGCCGAGGGTTTCGTCGGCACCGTCGAGGCGCTGCGCGCGGCGCAGGTCGATGCCGTAGATGATCGCGGTGATCGCCAGCCAGATCAGCGGCAGCACCACCGCACCGGCAGCGGTGCCGACGATGTCCCAGACCGGCACGATGCCCTTCTTGGCCGGGGTCAGCAGCTTGAACGCCGACATCGGGTCGTCCCACCACTGGGTCACGGCGGCATAGACCACCCGCTCGTGCCACCAGTCCTTCAGGCCATTCATGACTTGCGCGATGGCGGCCACGCCGACGAACACCCAGTAGGCTTCGCAGCTGGTTGCGACCACGTTCCACAGCGCATGCCCGGTGGCTTCGGCGCGGCGTTTGCTGAACCAGCGCACCGCCCAGGCCACCGCAAGCGCGATCCACAAGCCCTTGAGCTTGAGCACCTCGTTGAGGTTTTCCTTTTCCCAGACGCTGAAGATGTAGGCGGTGCGGAAGTTGCGGCGCAGGTCTTCGAGCAGGCCCCAACCGGCGTAGTAGGCGAAGAACGGCAGCATCGCGATGGCCAGCGCAGTGATCCATTGCTTGCGCACCGCCGCCGTGTCCGGCGTGGTCGCACCGCCGGCGAGCATCGGCAACGACGGCCGCAGCGACTGGAACATCAGGATGGTGCCCGCGAGTTGGGTCACGATCAGCACCGACAGCACCGCGAACGACAGCAGCACCGAACGCTCGCCGAGCTTGACCGCCAGCCCCATCAACAGGTCGTAGCAGACCCGCTGGGCGAAGAACCAGAACGTCAACGCCGGCCAATGGCGCCAGAGCAGGCGTGCGCCGAGCGCGGGGATCTCGCGCCACGCGCCGCCCTGGGCGGCCACGCCAATGGCGCCGGAGTCGGCGGAAGATGCGGAAGGCACCGACAGCGTCGGCGTGGACAGCGAGGACGTGGACATCGACGGCAGCCGGACGGGAACCCGGCGATGGTACCCGTCTGTCGTCACGGTTTGCAGTGACTCGGGTCAGGGGCCGAGTGGCCGGATGCGGAAGCGCTCGGGCGTGGTCTGCCGCTCTATGCCGCGATGGCCGCGGACTTCGCTCAATGACGTCGGCGTTGCTGCCTCTGCGGATGCCTTGGTCGCGGCTTGCGCCGCTCCTACCCCAAAGCGCCGTTGCCGTTGCCGTTGCCGTTGCCGTTGCCGTTGCCGTAAGGATTTTGCTGTTGCCGTGCGTCGCCTCGCACTAGCGAAGGCAATCGAAGACCCGGAGGGCGGACCGCAGGGATGCGGGCCGTTTTTCATCGGGACAGGGATGTCCCGTATGAAAAATCCCTGCGGAGGCACCGCTCGTGCGGGCCTGTG
>NZ_JBQEOE010000109.1:0-1655 GCF_052045105.1 Lysobacter sp. 22409
AAGGAAAGCCCTTTTCTTTGGTTACCTTTCTTTTGGGCCAGCAAAAGAAAGTAACCCGGCCGCGTCAGCGGACGGAAGCTTTAGATGTTGGATGTTGCTTCACCGCTCTGCGGCGAGAAACGCAGCAACCGCCAGTTGCGCGGTCGCGGCTTGTGACCAAAGGAAATCCAGTAGGCCGCCGCTCCTACCCTCGCGAAAACACGCCGCGTCGATGCATGGCACCGGCGCGGTCGGTTCTGCGCGTCCCGTGGCCGCGGCTCACGCCGCTCCTACCGGGGCTCCGACCGGCAGCGCCGCGAGGTCGAGGCGCTGCGGTCGCCGCGCCCCAAGCGGCCGCTTTACGCCAAACGTCCGCGATTCCGGCCACGCTCGCGCCATACGGATGTTTTGCGCAAAGACCGTACAAAAGCTTTGACTTCGTCGCCGCGTACGGATAATTTGCGCCGGCCAGTGTGACTTGAGTCACACATATGGCGAGGACCGGTCCCCGATCGACTCGGGTGCCGGTTCTTCAGCGATGACCATCCAGGGGACCGTATGCGAAGTCAGCAAAACACCGTGCCGCACCCGCGGCTCGGCGAGCACGCTTATGCCATCGTTTTCGCTGCCGGCCAGGATGGCGCGACCTTTTCTCCGCTCGGGCGCCCGGCTATCGACCCGCCGCGGCGCCTCTTCGTTCCACGTGCGCTGGCTTGGCTGTCGGCCCTGCTGGTCCTGGGCAGCGCCCTGCCGGTGTCGGCGTCGGAACAGAACGACGCCATCGACACCGGCTTGAACCGCGCGAGCTATGCCTCGCTGCTGACGGTGACCGCCGTCAGCAACGGCGGCACGCCGGGCACGACTTCGACCGGCATCGGCGCGGCCACGTTCGACGGCAATCCGCCTACCGCCTACGACCCGCGCATCAACCTCAGCTCGAACACCTTCAACTTCATGACGCCCTCGCCCTCGGGCACCACGGTCAACGTGGTGGGCGGCGGACAGGAAGCCGCTGGCACGCTGACCTTCAACTTCAGCCGTCCGGTGGTCAACCCGCGCTTCCACTTCGCCCGCCTCGGCGGCACCGGCGGCAGCGCGCTCAACAGCACGACCTTCCTCACCGCCACCGGCGGCGCGACCTGGACGGTGATCGGCGGGGCGTTGTCGACGACCCTGGGCAACACACGCCTGCGCGCTTCCTCGGCCGCGCCCTCGGTGGCCTGCACCGATCCGGCCTCGACCTCGGGCTGCGGCACCGCCCAGCTCAACGGCACCTTCACTTCGGCCGCACTCAACATCGGCCTCGGCAACCCGACGGCGCTCACCGGCACCGTGTCGCCGGACGCCTATGGCGTGAACATCACCGTCGACGAAGATTTCAGCGATGCGCCGACCAGCTACGGCATGGCCGGCCACGTCAATTCGGGCCTCACCCTCGGCGCCAGCCTGACGATCGACCCGACCCTGCCGTTGACGATTCCCAACGGCACCGCCTACATCGCCACGCCGCCGGCAACCAGCCCGCGCGCCAGCACCAACGCCGCCGGCGACACCGACAATGCCTTCGCCTCCTTGCCGATCGTCGGCGTCGGCACGTACAGCCTGTCGGTGCCGGTGGCCGGCTTCCAGACTGTCTCAGGCGCCTCGCCGCAGTTGTGCGGCTGGATCGACTTCAA
>NZ_JBQEOE010000110.1:0-976 GCF_052045105.1 Lysobacter sp. 22409
GCAGCGCCGGCGCCAACACCGTCAACGTGGCCGCCGGCGCGAGCCTGCTCGCCACCGGCAATCTGGGCGACGGCAGCGATATCCTGGATGTGAGCGGTACTCTCGACACGCAGGGTGGCGTCTTCGACCTGGGCGCCGGCGACGACACCCTGACCATCCACGACGGCACCAACCTCATCGGCACGGTCGCGGCCGGGGTCGGCAACGACACCTTCAACACCGACATCGCGACCATCGCCAACCTCGGCGCAGTGCAAGGCTTCGAGACACTGAGCAAGACCGGCGTCGGCACGCTCAACATCAACGGCCCGGCGAGTTCGGACTTCACCACCGTCAACGTCGCGGCGGGCACCTTGAACGTGACCGCGGGCGGCAGCGTGGCCGCGCAGACCACCACGGTCGCCGCCGGCAGCACCTTGCAAATGGACGGCAGCTATACCGGCACCATCGGTAACGACAGCTTCACCGTGGCCGGTACGGTGGCCGGCGCCGGCACCCTCGATCTGCTCGACGGCGACGACAGCTTCACCATCCAGGATGGCGCCGACCTGTCCGGGCTGGCCAATGCGATCGATGGCGGCGCAGGCACCGACACCTTCGTCGCCGATCTCGCCGGCAGCGCGACCCTGGGCGGCGCAATCAACTTCGAGACCCTGACCAAGACCAACACCGGCACCTTGAGCGTCGACGGCCCGGCGGCATCGGCCTTCACCACCGTCAACGTCAACGGCGGCACCCTCGACATCGGCGCTGCCGGCAGCATCGACGGTGCAGTCACCAGCACGATCGCCAGCGGCGCCACCTTGAACGTCGACGGCAGTTACACCGGCTCGGCCGGCGCCGACACGATGAACGTGTCCGGCACTGTCGCCGGCAGCGGCACGATCGGCCTCGCCGCGGGCGACGACACGCTCACGCTCAACGACGGCGCACTGCTCAACAACGTCATCGACGGCGGCGGTCACGGCACCGGCGA
>NZ_JBQEOE010000111.1:0-976 GCF_052045105.1 Lysobacter sp. 22409
GCAGCGCCGGCGCCAACACCGTCAACGTGGCCGCCGGCGCGAGCCTGCTCGCCACCGGCAATCTGGGCGACGGCAGCGATCTGCTCGATATCTCCGGCACCTTGGACACCGGCGCGGGCATTCTCGACCTGGGCGCCGGCGACGACAGCCTGACCATCCACGACGGCACCGATATCGTCGGCACGGTCGCGGGCGGGGTCGGGATCGACAATGTCAACGCCAACATCGCGCTGAGCGCCGACCTGGGAGCGGTGCAAGGCTTCGAGACCCTAAGCAAGACCGGTGTCGGCACGCTCAATATCAACGGCCCGGCGAGTTCGGACTTCATCACGGTCGACGTGCTGGCCGGCACCTTGAACGTCGCCGCGACAGGCGCCGTGGTCGCGCAGAACACCACGATCGCCAGCGGCAGTACCTTGCAAGTGGACGGCAGCTATAGCGGCACCTCCGGCAGCGACAGCTTCATCGTGGCCGGTACGGTGGCCGGTGCCGGCACCCTCGATCTGCTCGACGGCGACGACAGTTTCACCATCCAGGACGGCGCTGACCTGTCCGGATTGGCCAACGCGGTCGACGGCGGCGCGGGCACCGACACCTTCATCGCCGATCTCGCCGGCAGCGCGACCTTGGGCGGTGCGATCAACTTCGAGACCCTGACCAAGACCAACACCGGCACCTTGAACGTCGACGGCCCGGCGGCATCGGCCTTCACCACCGTCAACGTCAACGGCGGCACCCTCGACATCGGCGCGGCCGGCAGCATCGACGGTGCAGTGACCACCACCGTGGCCGGCGGCGCCAGCTTGAACGTCGACGGCACCTATACCGGCTCGGCCGGCGCCGACACCATGAACGTATCCGGCACCGTCGCCGGCAGCGGCACCATCGACCTGGCGGCGGGCGACGACACGCTCACGCTCAACGACGGCGCACTGCTCAACAACGTCATCGACGGCGGCGGTCACGGCACCGGCGA
>NZ_JBQEOE010000112.1:0-830 GCF_052045105.1 Lysobacter sp. 22409
CGCACCGAGCTGAACGTCCAGAACTAAGCGACACCCGCGGGTTCTTCGGAACCTGCACCGCAACACCCGAAGCCCGGCCTCGTGCCGGGCTTCGTTTTTATGTTCGGCCGCTTCCGAAAATCCGACCGGCGGCCCAGTTTGTTTCTAAACCTCGACCGTTCGTCGGCGCATCCGCGCGAGGGCGGGCATACCTGCTGCCGAAAACATTAATTAACGAACCTGGCTTCACTGGGCTGAACTACGTTAAGTGGTATTAACAAACGCGTTGACAGTGTATGATCGCCCCCGCCAGTGACCGCGGCGCCGGCCCTGCCAGTGCTGAGCGTGTCTCTGTCACAGGAGTCAGCGCCGCATAAGACTGTCCCGATCAAACAGTCCCGATCACCCCCCGTTCCGATCGATCTGAAGGAGTTAGATATGAAGATCCGTATGTTGAGCACCGCACTGCTGGCGGGCTTGGCCTTTTCGCAGGCGGCCAGTGCGCAAGATTTCGACGACCGCTGGTACCTGACCGGCGCTGCCGGCATGAACATCCAGGACAACGACCGCGGCACCCGCAACGCTCCGTTCGGCGCGATCGGCCTGGGCAAGTTCCTGAGCAAGAACTGGTCGCTCGACGGTGAGCTGAACTACCAGAACCCGAAGTTCGACGCCAACCAGGACGCCAACTGGAGCCAGTACGGCATCTCGCTGGACCTGCGTCGCCACTTCGTCACCGACGGCCGCAACTGGAACCCGTACCTGCTGGCCGGCCTGGGCTACCAGCGTTCGGAAGAGGAATATTTCATCCCGTCGCCGCTGTCGCCGGCTGACCGCAAGGACGGCAACTT
>NZ_JBQEOE010000113.1:0-440 GCF_052045105.1 Lysobacter sp. 22409
TGCTAAGCCCAAAAGAAAGGTAACCAAAGAAAAGGGCTCTCCTTGCAAGGGCACAGGCCACGAGTGCGTAGCTAGCGCCGAGATTTTTCGATAGGACATCCTTGTCCTATCGAAAAACGGCGCACGTCCTGTGCGCCGCCCTCCGGGTCTACGATGGCATCGCGAGATCGGAACTGCGCCAAGCTCTTCAAAGCAAGAGCAAGAGCAAGAGCAAGAGTAAGTGTTGCTTTTGCCCTCGCTGTGCGCAGCTTCGCACTAGCGAAGGCAACAGAAGACCCGTAGGGCGGCGCGCAAGGATGCGCGCCGTTTTTCATCGGGACAGGGATGTCCCGTATGAAAAATCCCTGCGTATGCACCGAACGTGCGGGCCTGTGATTCAAAGCAAAAGCACTTTTCTTTGGTGACTTTCTTTTGTTGCTTTAGACAAAAGAAAGTTACCC
>NZ_JBQEOE010000114.1:0-390 GCF_052045105.1 Lysobacter sp. 22409
CCGGAGGGCGCCGCACAGGACGTGCGGCGTTTTCCGATAAGACAGGGACGTCTTATCGGAAAATCCCGGCGCAGGCTGCGTGCTCGCAGGGGAGCTTCGTCAAGGAAAGCCCTTTTCTTTGGTTACCTTTGACCGAAGGGAATCCAGACGGACTTTTGGGCCAGCAAAAGAAAGTAACCCGGCCGCGTCAGCGGACGGAAGCTCTGCTCTTGCCTGAAGAAGGACACGTCGCGAATCCTTCCCCTGTAGGAGCGACGCAAGTCGCGACCGCGCTGCGAAGGTCTTGCGGCGCCTCAAACAATCGAGCGATATCAAGATCAAACGATAAGAGCTTCCGCCACTAAAGCGGCGGGTTACTTTCTTTTGTCATAAGCAACAAAAGAAAGGTAA
>NZ_JBQEOE010000115.1:0-371 GCF_052045105.1 Lysobacter sp. 22409
GACTCGACTCGCACCTTGGCGCGCACTTCGGGGCTCAGTCGTTGGGCCAACGCGTCGTAGACGGCCTTGGCGCGTCGCATGCCGAGCGCAGTGTTGTATTGGTACGAAGCGCGCACGTCGGTGTGACCGACGATCGCGATGACGCCGCCGTGCATGCGTTCCAGCGCAGCAGCGACCTTATCCAGCAGCGGCTCGAACTCAGGCTTGATGGTCTCCTTGTCGGTATCGAACAGCACCGTGCCCAGCAGCGCACCGCCCTCGCCCAGGCCGACGATCAGCGAACCCGGGTCATCGGCGTTGCCGCGCACGCTGACCTTCAGCGCCTGCAGCACGTCGGCCGGCAATTGCTTGACCAACTCGGCCTTGACCGC
>NZ_JBQEOE010000116.1:0-371 GCF_052045105.1 Lysobacter sp. 22409
GACTCGACTCGCACCTTGGCGCGCACTTCGGGGCTCAGTCGTTGGGCCAACGCGTCGTAGACGGCCTTGGCGCGTCGCATACCGAGCGCAGTGTTGTATTGGTACGAAGCGCGCACGTCGGTGTGACCGACGACCGCGATGACGCCGCCGTGCATGCGCTCCAGCGCAGCAGCGACCTTGTCCAGCAGCGGCCCGAACTCCGGCTTGATGTTCGACTTGTCGGTGTCGAACAGCACCGTGCCCAGCAGCGCACCGCCCTCGCCCAGACCGACGATCAAGGAACCCGGGTCGTCGGCGTTGCCGCGCACGCTGACCTTCAGCGCCTGCAGCACGTCGGCCGGCAATTGCTTGACCAACTCGGCCTTGACCGC
>NZ_JBQEOE010000117.1:0-367 GCF_052045105.1 Lysobacter sp. 22409
TTTCATACGGGACATCCCTGTCCCGATGAAAAACGGCGCGCATCCCTGCGCGCCGCCCTTCGGGTCTTCGATTGCCTTCGTGAGGTTGAGACGACGCACAGCCGTAGCAAGAGCAAGACAACGACGCTACAAGGGTAGGAGCGACGTCTCACTGGATTTCCTTCGGTCACATGCCGCGACCGCCCGCGTTCAGCCACCATCGCCGGCCGGGATGAGTATCTGTCTCAATCACGATGCTGTTGCCGTTGCTGTGAATAGCTTGGCGCAGTTCCGATCCTGCGAGAACGACCGTAGACCCGGAGGGCGCCGCACAGGACGTGCGGCGTTTTCCGATAAGACAGGGACGTCTTATCGGAAAATCCCGGCG
>NZ_JBQEOE010000118.1:0-352 GCF_052045105.1 Lysobacter sp. 22409
TACGGGACATCCTTGTCCCGATGAAAAACGGCCTGCATCCATGCAGGCCGCCCTCCGGGTCTTCGATTGCCTTCGCGAGTATGAGATGACGCACGGCAACCGTTGCCTGCAGCGACGACGGTTCAAAGGGTAGGAGCGGCCGCGACCACGCAGCCACGATCGCCGGCGCCGGTACCTGTAGATTCGCGGTCGCGGCTTGCGCCGCTCCTACCCTAAGAGCACGGCAACCGTTGCCGTTGCCGTTGCCGTTGCCGTGGGAGCTTGGCGCAGTGCCGAACTTGCGATGCAACCGTAGACCCGGAGGGCGGCGCACAGGACGTGCGCCGTTTTTCGATAGGACAAGGATGTCCTA
>NZ_JBQEOE010000119.1:0-348 GCF_052045105.1 Lysobacter sp. 22409
GGCGATCGTCTGGCTCAGCGCCGTCACCGGCGTGGTCACCGTCGTCGTGCAGGCCGGATCGGTGCTGCCCACCGGGCAGATCGCGCTGGTCGAAGTCGCGGTGTTCACCACGTTGCCGGCGGTCACGTCGGCCGCAGTCACCGTGTAGGTACCGGTCAAGGTGCAGGTGCCGCCCGGGGCAACGCTGGCACACGGCGTCGTGCCGCCCGTCGGCGTGATCTTGCTGTCGCTCACCACCACGTTATTGAGATTCGTGGTCGTACTGGTATTGGTCACCGTCACCGTGTAGGTCAGCACGTCGCCCACCGACACCGTGCCGCTGCCGTCGTTATCGGCATTGGTCATGGT
>NZ_JBQEOE010000120.1:0-332 GCF_052045105.1 Lysobacter sp. 22409
GGTGCGAGTCGAGTCGAGTAACGATCCGACCGCCCCTGTCGACGTGAAGCGGAATTGAGGGGGCGGATCATGAAGATGAACATGAAGATGAAACTGCTGGACTACACCCTGATCAGCCTGCTGGCGGGCGCAGCCCCGCTAGCGGCCGCGCAGCAGCCCACAGCAACGGCCGCAGCTCAGTCCAATGCTGCCCAGTCCGAGGCGGCCCAGTCCGAAGGCATCGCCGAAGCCATGAAGTGCACGGAAGCAGCGTGCAGCGGCGAAGACGGCTTGCTGTTCAAGCTGCGTACGCGCAGCTACAGCAAGCCGGTGACCGAGGGCACGACGGCGAA
>NZ_JBQEOE010000121.1:0-330 GCF_052045105.1 Lysobacter sp. 22409
GAAGGGAATCCAGACGGACTTTTGGGCTTAGCAAAAGAAAGTAACCCGGCCGCGTCAGCGGACGGAAGCTCTGCTCTTGCTTGGTAGACGCGCAGCAAGACCGACACTACGCGGTCGCGACTTGCGTCGCTCCTACTCTTGAAGCGGCGACCACTGCGCCTCAATCTCGTGTCGCTGCCGGCCAGAGCCCAGGGTAGGAGCGGCGCAAGCCGCGACCACGCTGTAACGGTCTCGCGACGTCTCTTTCAGACAAGATCAAGATCAAACGCCAAGAGCTTCCGCCACTAAAGCGGCGGGTTACTTTCTTTTGTCATAAGCAACAAAAGAAAG
>NZ_JBQEOE010000122.1:0-300 GCF_052045105.1 Lysobacter sp. 22409
CGCGGCTGGCACCGCGACCGCAACAGCCACTGAGCGTCTCAGGCTGGCCTGCGATTACCTGGACTCCAAGGGTAGGAGCGGCGCGAGCCGCGACCGCGCAACCCCGAACACGGCACCACCGGCCGTAGACTCCGGTCCTGGCCCTCGGAACCTCTAGCCGGCCCCTCCGCCGCGACCTGTCACCCGGGGTCGCGGCTCGCGCCGCTCCTACCCAGGGAGCAGCGCTGGCGGTTTCGGCCCTTGCCCGGCCCCAAGTGCTTGTTCCGGCTTGCATTTGCCGGCATAATGCGCGGCTCGCTG